>JBJESY010000001.1:0-5850 GCA_051883035.1 Anaerovoracaceae bacterium
GTCAATGAGCTGCACTTGTATTGAAGGAACTGTTGGGAGGGGCCCCATGGGGCGCGGAAGCGCTTCATGGGGCTCCTCCTTTTTTTGGTGTGCCAGGATGGGAAGGTTGAGGCGGGTGACGGACAGAAGATTCTGGAAATAAATGGTTAGTTTGTCGTTTGCCGTCGAATCCTGACGAAGGCGGATGAAATCTGTAAGTTTGTGTCGAATTATGTAAGAAAATACTTGTAATTTTTTGTTAGATTGTACTGAAAGCAACGTTCAAATGTGGTAATCTGTTAGTGTTCAGAAATGGATAAGAAACGGGAGGAAAGCGGGAATGAAAAAACGGATCGCAGGACTGATTCTGATTGCGGCATCTCTTGGGTGCCTTGGATTCTGGGAGTTTTGGGGAAGAGAACATCTTTCTTATGAAAAAGTTCTTGTGTTCAGTCAGGATGCGGCGAGAAACACTGTGGTAGAGGAAAGTCTGCTGGAAATCGTTCTGATGGAAGAACCACCGGAGAACGCGCTGGGACCTGAGGACGCAGCGAACCTGCTGCATCTGGAAACGGTACAGTATGTGCCGGCAGGAACGCCGCTGTTTTCAGAATACTTTCAGGATCCGAGACTGTCGGTGGGCGGAACCAGCGGACAGTATGTGCTCTCCATTCCCAACCAGTGGCTGCTTTCTTATCCGCAGACGCTGCGGCGAGGGGATACGGTTCGGTTCTACTGCGAAGAGGAAATTGTGCTGTCGGCTGTGGTAGCCTATGCCAGAGACAGCAGCAATCAGGAAGTCATCTCTGCAGATGATGAACGACTGAAGGCATCGGCACCGGTCAGTCTGGTGGAAGTCATCGTCGATGAAGAAAAAGCGATGAAGCTGGGGAAACTGGGAGAAGCAGGGAAAAAATTTGTTCTGCTGTACAGCTGACCCGGCGGTCGGAGAAAAAGTAAAAGACAGGAAAGAATGGAAGACGTAATATGAAGAAATGTGTTGTGTTTTATGGCGGTGACAGTCAGACCGGAACGACCATGCTTGCCATATCTGCAGCGGAACTGCTGGCTGGCGCCGGGAAACGGATTTTGCTGATCGGCGCATCCTCCCATCCTGAGGATCTGTGGCTGCCCCAATCTGCCGCGTCCTCTCTGGACGATCTTCACCCCGCACTGAAAGAGGGAACGCTGACTGGGGAGGAAATCCGCCGAACCGTAGTGACAGCACGGGGCGTGGATATTTTGTCGGGAACAAGAAGCGGATATGGCGGGAAATTCGGGCCGGAGGATTTGAAAACGGTGTGCAGTCTGGTTTGCGAAGACTATGACTGGATTCTGCTGGACGGCGGCTGCGGACCGCCGGAGAGCTTCACGATGGCAGCGCTCCGATGCGGACAGAAGGCGATTCTGGTCCTTACCCAACAGGAAAAATGCCTGCAGCGGTTTGCGGCAAAAGTCAGCGGACTGGAACGTGCACTTCCGCCGCAGCAGCTATATGTGGTGAATAAATTCAATGATTCCGGGGCATTTTACACAGAAAAAGAACTGGCGGAGCGACTTGGATGCAGCCCGGAGCATCTGAAAACTATCGGGTATGTTCCCTTTGGCTGGCAGGCGGAGATGGACCGTGTCCCGCTGCTGAACCATCGGAAATTCCGAAAAGATATGGAGAAGATTACAGGATGGATCGGGGAGGAAGAAGAATTTGAAGAAAGACGGACAGGAGGAACAATACGAAGGCTTCTATCAGCTTTGCCGCATGGCAGAGACGTTGTTTGAAGAAGACTGGAGGGATACGGATGAGCTGGCAAAGGCCCGGAAGCTGGAGAGAGAAAAGAGGGCCATCATGGGCTATGAGAAGGAGCGGATGTTTTTTCAGTCACGGATTGGTGATATGATTCGTGAAAGAGGCTGGCACACAGAGGTTCCACCCTGGTATGGAAGTCTGGAAGAAGGAATTTTCCATGAGGTATATGGCCTGGCCGGCCTGGCTCCCTGGGCCTATGACAGCACAGAGGACTATCGGAAGTCTTCCTCTGCGAAGCTGATCGGCGACAGGCTGTACTGTCTCATTGACGGAACCTCACGACTGCAGCCCCAGCGCATCCCTGCGGAACGGAGAGAGCAGCTGAAACGGGCACTGCTGCTGGCAGCGCCCAGAGAAAGACTGGAGAAAGGATTTCATGAGATTTATCTGCATAACGGAATCCGGATTACCATCTTCTCCGGCGATCGTACGAAAAAGGGACAGGATGTCATGGTATTCCGGAAATATATCCTGGAAGATCTGACCTTCGAGGAGCTGGCGGGACTGGGAACCATTCCCGCTGACGCAATTCCCCTGTTCCGATCCATGATTCGCGTCGGATTCAACATTTTGATCACCGGTCCGGTTCGATCCGGGAAGACCACGTTTCTGCAGGTCTGGCAGAAGCAGGAGGATCCTTGTCTGGAGGGGCTGGCTGTTTCCACCGACCCGGAAACACCCTGGCATGAACTGATGCCGCAGGCACCTGTCATGCAGCTGGTGGTCGACGGAAAAGAACTGGAGGTTATTACCAAATCTCTTCTGCGGGGAGATAACGACTATATTCTGCTGGAAGAAATGCGGGATGCTGCGGCGTTCCGGCTGGCACTGGAGATCACCTCCACAGGCACCATGCGGAGCAAGGCCACCATTCACAGCAGCAGCACGGTACAGATTCCGTATAAGATGGCGTCTGCCATCTGTGAAACATACGGCGGAAATCTTCAGAATCTGATTGCACGGGTGTTTCAGAACTTTCAGCTGGTATTTCTGTTCCGTTCCCTTCCGGAAGACCGGTCACAGAAGCGTCTGGCAGAGATCAGTGCATACTGCTATGATGAAGAAGAGGATCAGGTGTCTGTCCATGTGCTCTGCCGCTACATACCCGCCGAAGACCGGTGGCAATGGAATGCCGGTCTGCCATGGCATTCTCTTCACGACGGAGGAATGACCCGGTGGGAGGAAAAGGAGTGGATGCATATGGAGAATATCCTGAAGAAACTGGAACAGCGAAATCCGCTGATGGGCAAAACCACCATTTATCCTCGGTATTACCGACCGGCGGAACGAAGGGAGGCACCGGAATGAAGACAGGCATGACAGAGGGAATTCTGCTGATTCTGCTGGCGGCAGGGCTGGTGACAGCCGCCCTGCCGGAGCTGGAGGATATGTACCGGATGATCCTGCACAGGATGATTCTCTGGAGGAGAAGCTTTCACAATGAAGAAGACTGGCTGTCCATTCGGAAAGAACAGTATGGACAGTGGCTGCCGGAGCATGTCCGGAGGCTGCTGCAGATGACATTCTCCCTCGGAACCAGACGCAGCGTAGAGGCTTTTTTTCTTTTGTCGGGCAGTATGGCTGTCCTGATGCTGCTTCTTGCTGCCCGCTGGGTTTCTTTCAGCCTTGCCGTGACGGCAGCTGCCGGCAGCGGATTCCTGCCGTATCTGCTGCTGCGGTGCATGGTGCAGGAGCGGCGGGTTGCCAGTTCCATGGAAGGTGAAATACTGGTCACAGAACTTCTGAATCATTACAGAATTCATTACTGCAATATGCAGGAAGCCATCGAGACGGCAGCACTACATATGGAAGATGCGCCCCACAGCAGGCAGCTCCTCCTGAATCTTTCGAGAGGTTTGCAGAAGGCATCCACGTCTGCGGAAATGAAGGGTCTGATGGAAGAATTCCGCTTTTCCATCGGGACCTCCTGGGCGGCAATCCTGACGGAAGATATGTATCTGGCCTGTGCATCGGGGCTTCGTGTCACCGATTCCCTCAGTGATCTGGCGGTCTCCATGGGTGAAGCCAGAAAGCTGGAAGAATTAAGCCGCAGGGAGAATAATGAATCCAGACTGATTCTGAAATTTCTGGTTCCTGCAGGCAGCCTGCTGATGGCAGCAGGAGGCGTTCGCTTTTTCGGCCTTTCCATGGAAGAATTTCTTCGGTATCAGTTTGGAACCGGTCCGGGAATCACATGGTTTCTTCTGACCCTTGTGACCTATCTGGCGGCCATTTTTGTACACCTGCTGCTGTCCAGAAGAAAGTTTGATCTGTGAAGTCATGAAACCGCAGAAGGGAGGGAAAATCATGTGGAAGGGTGCAATTCCGGCGGTCTGTCTGCTGCTGTATGGTGCGGGCGGGCTGTGTTTTTTTATGGGACAGGCAGGTGAGCCGGCAGACAGGGGCACCTTGGCAGGTCGTATTCGAATGCTGGGGAAAAGAATGAAAGAAAGAATTTCCCGATGGCCGGCAGCAGCGGAAATAGTGGAGCAGCGATACCGGCAGATGCAGGGAAAAAAGCTGGAACCGGAAATCTATCACAGCGGATTGCTGCTGAAAAATCTGGCACTGGCAAGAAAAGAAGATGCGTTCTCTGCAGATTATCTCTATGAGAAATTGATGGAACATTCTGAGAAACTACGTCCTGTTTATGCAGAAATGCTGGCTCTTTACCGGGCGGGGAAAGACCGGGACGCGTTCCGGCTGATAGTGGAACGTTGTCCGACCAGGGCCGGAAGAAATTTCAGTCTGGTTCTGGAAAAGGCAGGGATTCTTCGACCGGATGAGCTGGTGGAGCAGATTGAGGTATTTCAGGAGATGATTCGTCAGCAGAAAATGACAGAGGACATCCGGCAGGTACAGAGAAACAGCCTGGTGACCACAGTAATGGCCACTGCGGTGGTGTTTCTGCTGGTCATAGACTTTGCCGTGGTGGTGGTTTTCATGCATACCATGACGATGCTTGCGTTTGTATTTTGAGAGGAGCGGTGAGAAAATGAAAAACCTGATTATTATTATCGGAACGATTATACTTGGAGCAATCATTGTAAATACGCTGGTGCTGGGAGACGGAAATTCCCTGAAAACAGCGGCTTCTGATATTATGAGCCGGGGAACGGCAGCCATTTCGGAAAATCTGACCTTCGGCGGTGCACCACAGGGAGGCGAGTAATATGAAGAATCTGATTATCGTACTGGGGCTGATGCTGCTGGGTGCTGTCATCTTTCAGATGATGGTCGGTGACGGACCGGATTCCCTGAAAAGTACAGTTGCCATGGTAATGCGTCATCAGATCAGCCAGTATGCCTGTCAGGAGGTGGGTATTCTGTGAAAGATCTGATCACCGCGGTGGCTTCTCTGATGCTTCTTCTGCTTTTCGTCCTTCAGTTTGCCGGGAGCCAGAATCTGCACACCCGGATGTTCCGTGCCGATCTGGCCATCGAAAACTTCCGGGATACTGCCAGTTTGCAGGGATACATCAGCGATGAGAACCGAAGTCTGCTGTCGGGAAGCCTGGCCGGAATCTGCGGCTGCAGTCCGGAAGAAATCCTGGTGGAAACAGAAAGCGACCTGCAGCCCAGACCGGAAGGAACGCTTCTCCATTACCGGATCGGATATCCGCTGAAGGATCTGGTGGCTGCCGCCGCCATGCTTGGCATCAAACCGGAGGAAAACCGTATCTGGATGGAGGAGGAAGGCTGGGTGGTAAGCCGGTTATACATTGTGGAGGAACCGCAGGGGCCGGAAGAGGAGAGTGCGGCATGAAGAATCTGATTCTGACCACGGGAATTCTCCTTCTCATGATAACGGGCATGATATATGACCAGGATTGCCGGAATCTGATTGAGACACAGCGTCGGCTGAAGTGGGTATGTGAAGAGGCTGCTTACGGAGCCGCCGTAAAGCTGTGGCGGGAAGGAAAGAGCATGCAGGAGGCAGAAGCTGCGGCAGAGGAGATTTTGCAGAGAAATCTGGATCCGGTCCAATGGGAGATGGAAATGAAGGACGGCATTGTGGAAATTCGGGCGGATCTGGGAGAAGCAGATTTCCGTCTGCCTTTTCT
>JBJESY010000002.1:0-5837 GCA_051883035.1 Anaerovoracaceae bacterium
ATGATAATCATGCCATAAATACCATAATTTATCAACCAGTATTTTCCGTCATATTCTTACAGCGTTCGACAGAATGCGACGGAGTGGAGCCACGCCGACTCGAATGCGAGAATGGCGGCAAAAATGGCGGACACGTTTTCCTTGCAAAATCCAAAAATATATGTTATTATATATATTCCAGGCGAATGTTCTATTTTATATGAAGCAGGAGTTTAATATGAATCCAGTGGAAAAACATGCAGGCAAACTGTTTATACTGTCCGGTCCGTCGGGTGCGGGGAAAGGGACCATCTGCAAGGCGCTCCTTGCGGAAACCGACCTGGAGCTTTCGGTCTCCATGACCACGAGAAATCCGCGGACGGGAGAAACAGAAGGCGAGAGCTACTATTTTGTTTCGAAAGATGAATTTCTTCGCAAAATCGATGCGTCCGGCTTTCTGGAGTATGCCGAGGTGTACGGTAATTTCTACGGCACACCGAAGCAGCCGGTCATAGACAAACTGTCTGCAGGCACCGATGTAATCCTGGAAATCGATATGCAGGGTGCCCTGAAGGTGAAAGAAAACTATCCGGATGGCGTTTTCATCTTCATTCTACCGCCATCCATGTCGGAACTGCGCAAGCGCCTGACCGGCAGAGGAACAGAGACGGCAGAAGCCATTGAGATGCGTCTGGGAGAGACCCTGAAGGAGCTTTCCTACATCGACAAATACGATTACTGTGTCGTAAACGGTCAGCTGGAAGAAGCGGTAGCACGGGTGAAAGCCATCGTGACGGCGGAGCACTCCCGTGTGTCCTTCACAGCGGAAGAATTGATTTCCAGATATAAGGAGGAAGCGTAAACATGTTATATCCATCAATTAATGAAATCAGAAAAAAAGCGGACAGCAGATACACCATCGTGATTCTGGCTGCCAAGAGAGCCAGAGACATCATCGACGGCAAGCCGATCCTGACGGACGTGGACATCGACAAGCCGGTATCCATCGCAGCCAATGAGATCGCTGAAGATCTGATTACCTATACCAGAGAAAACAACTAGGCGGCAGCAAAGTATAAAACCAGAAACAGTCTGGCAACAGAAAGAACGGAACATGAGAGAGACTTCACAGGGCAGAAACTGCCGGGCGGGGTCTCTTTTCTGTTGCAGAAAACATCTTGTGAAAAATACACAAAAAAACATTGCAATGAAGAAAAAATTGTGGTATAACTACAACATAAAAATGTTTTCGTAAAATAAAGTGAAATGCGTTGAGTGGAAGAGTAACCTGATGAAAGGTCACAGAGAGCCGCCGTAAGGTGCGAGGGCGGTACGCGGAAGTCAGGGGAAAAACATCCATGAGCAGCCGGAAGAACGGAAATATGGCGACGGCGGAGCACGCGAGAGTGCGGAGCCGGAAGATGAATTCCTATTAGACCCGGACGTGTGCGGAGCGTCATTCCGTAAAACAAGTGAATTGCAGAAAGGCCTGCGACAGTGCAGAGATACCTGCGATTAAATTGGGTGGTACCGCGGAAGCTTGCTTTCGTCCCATGTTGGGGATGAAGTGGCTTCTTTTTTATTTTCGGAAAACATGAAGCGAATTCACGACAATCTCCGACCGCAGAAAAGATTCAGACAAAAAAAGGGAGAAACGACATGCAGATTACGAAAGAACTGGTCGGTTACGTGGCCGAGCTTTCCAGAATTGAGCTGGACGAGGCGCAGACCGAGAAGATGCAGCAGGAACTGGGGGCCATCGTGGAATATATGGACAATCTCAGCACCCTGGACACCACGGAGACAGAACCCCTGTCCCACATTTTCGCCATTACCAATGTGATGCGGGAAGACGAAGTCCGTCCTTCCGCAGAAAAAGCGGATATTCTGAAGAACCTGCCGGAGACCGAAGACGGGATGCCGGTGGTGCCGCGGACCATTGACTAGAAAGGAGAGCAGACATGGATTACAGAGAAGTATGTGAAATGACCGCTCTTCAGCTGGGGCAGGCCATCAAAGAGAAAAAAATAACTTCTGTGGAGGCGGTGAAGGCTGTGCTTGCGGCCATCGAAGAATCCGAGCCGCAGCTCCACGCATATATCACGGTTTGCCGTGAGGAAGCACTTGACAAAGCACAGGCTGTGGACGCTGCGCTTGATGCCGGAGATTCTGGCCTGCTGGCGTCTCCTCTGGCAGGTGTTCCCATCGCCATCAAGGATAACATCTGTACAAAAGGGATCAAAACCAGCTGCGCATCAAAGATTCTGGGTGAGTTCGCTCCGTTTTATGATGCCACTGTAATGGAAAAACTGGAAAAAGCCGGTGCCGTTGTCATCGGCAAAACCAACATGGATGAGTTCGCCATGGGCTCCACCACGGAAACGTCGGCTTACGGACCGACCCTGAACCCGTGGGATGCAGGCCGCGTGCCGGGCGGCAGCAGCGGCGGCTCCGCCGCCGCCGTCGGCGCCAGGGCTGCCGTCTGCGCCCTGGGCTCCGACACTGGCGGAAGTATCCGCCAGCCTGCTGCCTACTGCGGCGTCACCGGTTTCAAACCGACCTACGGCACGGTTTCCCGTTACGGACTGATTGCCTATGCATCCTCCCTGGATCAGATCGGACCGATTGCCAAGGATGTGAAGGACTGTGCCGCGCTGATGGACATCATCAGCGGCTATGATGAGATGGACGGAACGTCCCTGCCGCAGGAAATGCAGGAACGGGCCGCACGCCGGAAAGGCGGATGTTCCGACCCGAAAGGCGGATGTGCCGATGCGAAAGGCGGACGTTCCGACAGCGAAGGCGGATGTGCCGCCGGGTACCTGGGGGCACTGACCGGAGATATCTCAGGCATGCGGATCGGTATTCCGACGGAGGCCATTGAAAAGGGCCTGGAGCCGGATGTAAAGCAGGCCATTCTGGATATGGGCCGGACTTTGAAGGGACTGGGCGCAGAAGTGGAAGAAATCAGCCTGCCGTTCCTGGATTATGTGATCCCGACCTACTACATCATCGCCGCCGCCGAAGCCAGTTCCAACCTGTCTCGCTTTGACGGAGTCCGGTACGGATTCCGTGCAGAGGGCTACGAGGATCTGACGGAAATGTACAGCAAAACCAGATCCCAGGGGTTTGGAGAAGAAGTGAAAAAGCGGATTTTGCTGGGAACCTTCGTGCTCAGCTCCGGCTACTATGATGCCTATTATAAAAAAGCCCTGCAGGTGAAAGCCATCATCAAGCAGGAATTCGATAAAATTTTCAGCAAGTACGATGCGATTCTGCTGCCGGCTGCGCCGGCCACCGCACCGAAGCTGGGTGAGAGCCTGGCCGATCCGCTGAAGATGTACCTGTCGGACATCTTCACTGTATCCGTCAACATCGCCGGGCTGCCGGGACTGTCGGTGCCGAGCGGTTTTGACCAGGCAGGCATGCCGGTGGGAACCCAGATCATCGGGCCGGCCCTGGGAGATGCGGATGTGCTGAACATCGGTTATGCATTCCAGCAGGCCACCGAGTATCACAAGGCTGCCCCAAGCGGCAAATTTTCCGACCTGAACGGAAAATGTTCTGCCCCAAGCGGCGAATGTACCGGCGGCGAAGGCAAATGTACTGCAGAAAAGGAGGTGCGCTAGTATGGCATGGGAAGTTGTCATGGGACTGGAAGTCCATGTGGAATTGAACACGAAAACGAAAATATTCTGCTCCTGCACCACGGAGTTCGGCGGCGCGCCGAATACCCACTGCTGCCCGATCTGCACCGGTCAGCCGGGCACTCTGCCGAAGCTGAACAGAAAAGTACTGGAATCTGCCGTCATGACGGGCATCGCCCTGAACTGCGACATTACCAGATACAATAAATTTGACCGGAAGAACTACTTCTATCCGGACCTGCCGAAGGCCTATCAGATTTCACAGTTATATCTGCCGTTTGCCAGAGACGGCCGGGTGGACATCACCACCCGTTCCGGCAAGCAGACCTCCATCCGGATCCACGAGATCCACATGGAAGAGGATGCCGGCAAGCTGGTGCACTCTCCGTTCGGCGATGTGACCTATCCCGACTGGAACCGGTGCGGCGTGCCTCTGCTGGAAATCGTCAGTGAGCCGGACTTCCGCAGCGCAGAGGAGGTCATCGCCTATCTGGAAAAGCTGAAATCCACTCTGCAGTATCTGGGGGTTTCCGACTGCAAGATGGAGGAAGGCTCCATGCGTGCCGACGTGAACCTGTCGGTGCGGGAAGTGGGCGCACCGGAATTCGGTACCAGAACGGAAATGAAGAACATCAACTCCTTTAAGTCCATAGAGCGGGCCATCGCCTTTGAATTCCAGCGTCAGATTGACTGTCTGGAATTCGGTGAGGAGATCGTTCAGGAGACCCGCCGCTGGGATGAAAACCGGGGAAAGACCTACTCCATGCGTTCCAAAGAAAACGCACAGGATTACCGTTACTTCCCGGAACCGGATATTCCGCCGGTCTCCATCAGTGAGGAAATGATTCAGGCCCTGACGGCGGCACAGCCGGAAATGGCCGATGCGAAAAAAGCCCGCTATATGAAAGAGTTTGGCATGAGCGAAAAGAACGCAGAGATTCTCACCGGGAATAAACATTTTGCGAAGATTTTCGAAGATACCATCGCCCTGGGAGCGGACGTCACCGAGACCACCAACTGGCTCATGGGCCATACTCTGTTCCTGATGGGGGAAAAGGGTGTGGAAGCCGACGATTTGGCCATCCGGCCATCGGTTTTCGCCAGGTTTATCGAACTGATCGTTTCCGGACGTCTGAACCGGATCATGGGCAAGGAGGTCTTCGAGAAGGTCTTCGAAGGGGAACCGGACTTTGACGTGGAAGAATATATAAAGGAAAACAATCTGGAAGCCATCAGCGATGACAGTCAGGTGGGCGCCGTGGTGAAGGAAGTGCTGGATGCCCATATGGATCTGGTGGCAGATTATAAGGCCGGGGACGAAAAGCTTTACGGATTCTTCATCGGGCAGTGCATGATGAAGCTGAAGGGTAAGGCAAGCCCGGCGCTGGTGAACAAGCTGGTAAAAGAAGAAATCGAACGCAGATAATGGAGAGGAGAGAGACGATGGATTTTGTACAGTATGACCGGCCTCGTGAGGTGCGGGACATTGAGATCGTAATACAGCAGTTTGCAGACGGCAGTCTGAAGGACGGGGATGCAGTGAAGGTTCGGGGCGCCGTGCACCGGATCAAGGACATGGGCGATTTCGCCTTCGTTATCATCCGTTCACCCCGCAGAACCTTCCAGTGCATCTGGGAGACGGCGGATGCGGCACAGAAGCTGAGCCCGGAGGACTGGGTTCTGATTGACGGCGCCATCGCAGCGGATGAAAGAAGCCCGCTGGGATTCGACATTCGCATTTCTGCGGTGGAAAAGGTGGGCGGCGCGGCTGAAAAACTGCCGCTGGAGATCAGCAATGACCGGAAGATGAAAAACCTGCAGCTGGAGACCCTGCTGGACAACCGGGTGGTGACCCTGCGGAACCCGCGGATCCGTGCCATTATGCGGGTGGCGGACGGTGTCATGTACGGCTTCCGTCAGTTCCTTCGTGAAGAGGGCTTCACCGAATTCGTGCCGCCGAAGATGGTTATGGGCGGTGCGGAAGGCGGCGCCGACATGTTCATGGTCAAGTATTTCGACCAGCGTGCGTATCTGAACCAGAGTCCGCAGCAGTACAAGCAGACCATGGTGGGCGTTTTCGAGAAGGTCTTCACCGTGGGACCGGTATTTCGCGGAGAAAACTCCAACACGCCGCGCCACCTGACGGAGTTCCAGGGACTGGATCTGGAAATGGGCTTCATCGAAAGCTTCCAGGATCTGATGGAGCTGGAG
>JBJESY010000003.1:0-5801 GCA_051883035.1 Anaerovoracaceae bacterium
CTCTGGCAGAGAACTTTACGGACTTCCTGCGTTTGCTGCTGGCGTGTGGAGATGCGGCTGCTTTGGAACAGGTATGGATGTGGGATAAAGCACAGTTTGAATCCTATTTGAAAGAGAATCCTGCAACCGAAAATCAGAAGGAAACTCTGGCTGAGATTGCTGAAAAGATGAAACTGACGGCAATAGAGCAGCCGTGGGAGTATGTCAAGTCACTGCAATCGTCCTTTGATTACAGCAAGATTAAATATACGGAAGATTACTACGATATAGATATGAACCCGGCAGCGGAACCCACTGTCCCGGAATGGAAGGTCTATTTTGAAGGCAACTTCTGGGGCCATCAGGGGAGGGATCACGCCGGAAAGATAATTCCTATTGATAAGCAGTTTGAGTGGGCTGGATACCATTGGCTGATCCCTGCAGCTTACTCATGCAGCAAGGGCCTGGTGCTTGATTTCTGTATGCGTGTTGAGACAGATGAACTCCCTTTGTGCCTTCATTTCAATCCACGACTGGAGCTGAACGGGCATGAGCTGCGGACATCACACGGCTGCGCCGTGACATATAATCCCTGTCTGCCGGATGGAACAGGCATTGAGCTGGAAGCAAAATGGGTTGTGGAGCATTATGGTCTGGATACCTCATACGGTTGGGTCATTTGCAGGGATTCCTTTCCGTGGGCGAGCAAGCGCCGACCGGAAATTAGAACGCTTTCTCTGACCATGGAACAGCAGCTGGTTTCCATCCCCGGCCCGCATTTCACAGTGAAAGCTCCCGGCGATTCATTCCGTTTCGTCCATCCTGTGAACCGGGCAGCATACACGCTTACCGTACAGGAACTGGAGCAACAGACTATGCCGAAGAACTGCTTTGACTCCGGCAGATGGCTTTATCCGACGCAGTTTACTGTTATGACTTATACGATAACACCGGAAGCATCAGAGCGAATTACAGTCAGCGATTGTGCTGAGAGCGACAAACCGCTTGAAGTCACGTCCGCCGAAGATTCCTTTGACCCCACGGTTACCGGAGATACTGCCATCATCGGGATTATCGGCGGTGCAGACGGACCGACAACAATTGCGTTTGGCGGAAGTTCACAAGGCAAGCTATGCGCTGCGTGTTCCGCACTGCATTTCGAACCTGTACAGCATGACATTGAGTGGCGAATTACATTTCATGAAAAAAGATATATTGATTGTTCCATTAAACTGATGAGTGGAAGCGTTTGAAAATGCAGAACAGGCAGAACCGATATCGACTGATGAAGAGCATTTCTTCATTCCGAGCAATCTTATCTAAACCATATCTTAGGAGGAATAATTATGTTCAGACCAATTCGAAAAAAGGTAAATGAAATCAGCATTGACATGGCGAAGGAACTGCTTCGCTCTTCTCGACGGGGCATTCTGGCCGTACAGGGTGATAATGGGTACCCCTATGCCATACCAATCAATTATCTGTATGATGAAGAAACAGAGACAATTTTTTTTCATGGCGCGAAGGCAGGGCACAAAGTGGATTCTTTGAAAGCGTGCGACAAGGTATGTTTTACTGTTTACGGAAACGAAACGGTAAAAGACAAAGCCTGGGCACCATATGTGCAGAGTACGGTTGTCTTTGGAAGATGTCACCTGATTGGGCATGACGAGAGTGAGCATGCAGAGGAACTATTAAAAAAATTTGCAATGAAATATTATCCAAATGAGGATATGGTCATTGAAGAAATTGCAGCCTCAGGCAAGGCAACCCAGATGTTTCAGATTGAGATCGAACATATCAGCGGCAAGGAAGTACAGGAAATATAAGATATGGCTTTTCGTTAAATACACCAGGGTGCAGAAGGGGGGATTTCAAATATGCTTAAGATTTCTACACCATGTTTTGATGAAGGCGGATGGATACCCGATTGTCATGCAGGATTTGGAGAAGATCAATCTCCGGAATTTCATATCGAAGGAATTGACGTAAACGCAGAAAAGAAGATATTCTTAAATTAGCAGAAGGGCACATTCTTCAAAAAGCGGAACTTAGAGGAAGATATCAGCGTAAACATCGATGAGGAAAGGAATACATAGCCATGCGAAAGGAAACATTTGAATTTGATGGGTATCAGGGTTTCTCACTGCCTGCCACATTATGGCTGCCAGAGCAGGAGCCGATGGGCATTTTGCAGATTGCTCATGGGATGACGGAACATATTGGCCGTTACACGGCCTTGGCCCAGGAATTAACGGAACATCACATTATTGTGGCGGGGTTTGACCTGCGAGGACATGGAAGAAATCCAGGAGACCCTGACATTGCATCCTTTGGTGAAGACGGCTGGGAGGCTTCCATCCAGGACATGCACATGTTCTTTGGGGTTCTGGCAGAACGTTTCCCTGAAATTCCACATTTTATGCTGGGCTTCTCGCTCGGTTCATTTCTTCTGCGGGAATACCTTGGCCGCTATCCGGAAAACGTGGCAGGTGCCGCCATTCTGGGGACTGGCTTCCAGCCAGGACCGGTGTTGGATATTATGATGACAATTGTAAAAAGCCAGATTAGAAAGGCCGGTTTTGATGGCACCACCGACCTGGTCAAGCAGCTATCCTTCGGCAATTACAATCGGAAATTTAAGCCAAACCGGACGATTGCCGATTGGCTCTGTGCCGATGACGCACAGCTTGATGCTTATCTTTCCGATTCCCTGTGCCGAAAAAACATTTCTGCAGGTCTATTTTGGCAGCTTTTAGGCGCCATGAAGCGTACCGGAAGCAAGGATGCCTATCACGGCTGGAACAAAGATACGCCAATCCTGCTGCTGTCCGGTCAGGAGGATCCTGTGGGCGATTACGGAAAGGGCGTGCTTTCCGTCAAGCAGCGTATGGAGAAAGCTGGCATTCGCAGCGTTACCATGCAGCTGCTCCCAAATGCCCGTCACGATCTGCTGCATGAAGAATCCACCGCAGCTCCATCTGCGAGAGATTCAGTGCTTGACTGGATTTCCCGCCTGCTGAAATGAATAACCTTACAAAACTTCAGGGGAGAGAACTATATGAAGAAGAAAATAATTTGGGTTGTAATTGCAGCGTTGATTCTTGGAATCGTAATATTCCTTGCAAGCCCGCAGCTGCGTGTCAAAGCTTTCGTAAGTATGTACGGCGATAAGATCGAAGCCGGGCTGAACAATGGCAGCGGGGTTCCCGGTCATTTAGGTGAATATAGTTTCAACACCTGGGAAGGTGAACATGATATGCTGGAATTTGTACTCTTTACAAGAGGAGACACGTATTATGGGTGTTACTATTCCTATGATAATGTCCCACTTGCCTTTCAGAATATGGAAGCTGAACTGACGCAAAATGGTCATGATTATTGGGAATGGTCCGCCGAAAATGGCAGCCGTGGCTCTACATCTGAGATAACGGACCACTGGTATTACTTCGAAGCGGCATTAGAATAACATATCTATATGGCAAAAAGGACAGTTCGTACGAAGCTGTCCTTTCTGC
This sequence comes from Anaerovoracaceae bacterium, assembly GCA_051883035.1. Classification (GTDB taxonomy): domain Bacteria; phylum Bacillota; class Clostridia; order Peptostreptococcales; family Anaerovoracaceae; genus RGIG7179. Next base: position 3,498 of record JBJESY010000003.1, read on the forward strand.
ATTTATCCAAATTTGTTTGTCGTGCGCTGCGGCGCGTGTGTCACGCAGTTTCAGCGCTTAAGGTGAGTTTCTGAAAACTCGGTCCTACTTACCGGCTAACTGTCTTTCAGCCATTTCGACCAGTCTCTTGGTCATATAACCGCCGACATAGCCATTCTGTCTTGCAGTCAGGTTACCCTTGTCCTGCTGTTCATAGTTTGCCAGGCCAAGTTCATTGGCAATCTCTGTCTTCAGACTGTTTAATGCAGGTTTTGCATTCACATTCATCTTATCTTGTAATGACATGTTTTGTTCACCTCCTATTACATTCATAGTGTTGCACCGGTGCGTTCTTTTTATGACTTGAAATAAATGGCGGCGTTAGTAGACAGCTCCCATTGATTTTCTGCAGCAGATAGGTTAATATATATAGAAGAAAAATTTTTTATGAGGTGAATGCTTATGAGAATCGTTGCAGGGGATTTCAAAGGCCGCAGGCTGGAGACCCCAGACAATTATGATATACGTCCCACATCGGAAAAAGTAAAGGAAGCGCTGTTCAGCATTATTTCCGGAAATCTGTATGACGCCGTCTGCTGTGATCTGTTCGCAGGCACGGGAAATCTTGGTCTGGAGGCCCTGTCCCGGGGCGCAGCGAAATGCTATTTCGGTGATAATTCCAGAGCCAGCATCGAGCTGGTGCGCCGAAATGTGGAGCACTGCAGAGCAGAGGAATGGAGTCAGGTGATTTTCGGCGACTACGTAAAAGTACTGACCAAAATCCACGAGCCCGTGGATATCTTTTTCCTGGACCCTCCCTATAAGAAGGGGCTTTATGAAGATTGTTTCCGGCTGATTTCCGAGCTGGAGCTACTGGCAGAGGAAGGAATCATCGTGGCAGAGCATGCCAGCGAAGATGAATTTCCGGAGGAAATCGAAGGTTTCATCAAATTGAAGGAACGCCGGTACGGATCCATGACCATCACCATTTATGGCTGATATATTGATTCTTCCCGAAAACTGTGATAAAATGTAACCGCAGGCATCCGATTTTTCTAAGGGCCTGTGATTTTGACGGAAAGTACAGGTAGAAGCAATGAATACAAAAGCCCTGTATGCCGGTTCCTTCGATCCTCTGACGTTGGGGCATCTGGATATCATAGAACGGGCAGCCAATATTTTTGATGAAGTTGTCGTCGGTGTGGTCGTTAATCTGGAGAAGAAGACCATGTTTACCTTCGAGGAACGCATGGAAATGATTGAGGAAGCGACTGCACATCTGCCCAATGTACGGGTATCTCAGTGCCGCGGCCTTCTGGCGGATTATGTGAATGACAACGGTTTTAACGTGGTGGTGCGGGGACTGCGGTGCATGAGCGATTTTGACAGCGAGCAGCAGATGGCCCATCTCCACGAACATTTATATCACGATAAAATTGAAACGGTATTTCTCATGGCAGACGCGAAGTACTCTTTTATCAGCTCTACCATGGCCAAGCAGGTAATTTCGCTGGGAGGAGACGGCGAGATGCTGGTACCTGCCAATGTACTGAAACGAATGAAAGGGAAAGCGTACTGATTATGGAAGACACGATGAAGGTTTTAGAACTGCTGGAAGAGATTGAAGATTTAGTAGACGAAGCACCGGGACTGCCCCTGACGGGAAAGATTATGCTGGACGCCGAAGAAGTGTTCCAGCTTGTCAGAGAAATCCGTCTGGCCCTTCCGGACGATGTACAGCAGGCCAAGTGGATCCGGGACGAACGGGATCGGATTCTTGCAGAAGCCAAAGCCGAGTATGAGAGAATTATCCGGGAAGCCAAGAAACAGGCAGATTATCTGGTGGAAACCGATGATATTACGCTGCGTGCGACCAAGCTGGCAGAGCAGATCCGGCAGGATGCGGAAACCCATGCCAAGGTCATGAAGATGCGCACCTACGATTATGTGGATAAGATGCTTTTCGATATGCAGGGAAAGATGGACGAGCTGAACATGAAGTATTTCGGTGAAATGTATTCCAATCTGGAAAAGACCTTCGCCAATATCAATGAAATTCTTGTCAGCAACCGGGAGGAAATGAAGATTCTGGCCTATAAGACGCAGAACGAAGGCCCTGAACAGGAAATCGAAGAATAGAAGAAGAAAATGAAAGAATAATCCCATGAAAGAGTCATATACTTTATCATGGGCTTTCATTTATTGAACAGAAACAAATTGATACTTGCACTGGTGACGGTATTTACCGCAGCGATGGTTCTGTTTCCACAGGTCACGGAGGCAGGATCCAAGTCGGCCATCATCATTTGGGCCAATTCCATCGTG
>JBJESY010000004.1:0-5796 GCA_051883035.1 Anaerovoracaceae bacterium
CTACTGCTACCCAGTACTCAGGAGCACCTTTACCGGAACCCATACGTACTTCAGCCGGCTTCTTGGTGACTGACTTGTGTGGGAAAATCTTGATATATACTTTACCACCTCTTTTGATGGAACGGGTCATAGCGATACGAGCCGCTTCAATCTGATTCGAGGTGATCCATCCACATTCCTGTGCAACTAATCCGTAGGAACCGTAAGTGATCGTGTTTCCCTTCGTTGCAACGCCTTTCATTCTTCCTCTGTGAACTCTTCTACGTTTAACGCGCTTTGGCATTAACATGGTTTCGTTCCTCCTTTCTCCAGTTCTTATTCTTCAGCAGCTTCTGCAGCTTCCACTGCTTCTGCCTGCGGTGCTTCTACTTGCGGCTGTGCCTTCGGAGTCTTTCTTACTCTTGGGTTTACTGCCTTCGGTGCTTCGAAACGGTCGTTTCTGTCACGTCTTTCGCGTCTTTCGCCATCGCGTCTGTCGCGTCTGTCACGTCTTTCGCCGTCTTTTCTGCCCTTTCTTTCGCCGCGTCTTTCGCGCTTTTCTTCGCGAACCGGGCTCTGCAGTCCCTTATCCAGCACTTCGCCGTGGTTAATCCATACCTTTACGCCAATCTTGCCGTAAGTGGTATCTGCTTCCGCAAAGCCGTAATCGATGTCAGCTCTTAAAGTGTGCAGAGGAACGTTACCTTCGCTGTATTTTTCGCTTCTTGCGATTTCAGCACCGCCCAGTCTTCCGGATACGGTAACCTTGATACCCTTTGCACCGGCCTTCATGGTTCTGCCGATGGCCTGCTTCATAGCTCTTCTGAAGGAAACACGTCTTTCCAGAGCCTGTGCAACGCTTTCAGCAGTCAGCTGTGCATCCATTTCGGAACGTCTGATTTCCTCGATGGAGATTTCCACATCTTTACCGGTCAGCTTCTTCAGATCAGCCTTCAGCACATCGATGCCGTCTCCGGATCTTCCGATCACCATACCCGGCTTCGCTGTCAGAACGATGACTCTGATCTTGTTTTCTGCTGCTCTTTCAATAAGAACCTTCGAAACGCCAGCAACGTATAATTTCTTCTTTACATATTCTCTAACTTTATTATCTTCAATCAGGTAATCTGCAAAGTTCTTCTTGTCTGCGTACCACTTGGAATCCCAGTCCTTGATAACGCCCACTCTTAATCCATGTGGACTTACTTTCTGACCCATGAATGAACCTCCTTATTCTTTCTCTCTCAGAGTCACGCCAACGTGGCTGGATCTCTTTAAGATGATTGATGCTCTTCCCTGTGAACCGGCTCTCCATCTCTTCATTGTAGGGCCCTGATGAGCATATACTTCTGCAACGTATAAATTATCCGGATTCATATCGAAATTGTTTTCAGCGTTTGCTGCTGCGGATTTCACAACTTTTTCTACGATTTCGGAACCCTTGCCAGGTGTGAACTTTAAGATGTTCAATGCCTCGTTTAAGTCCTTACCTCTTACTAAGTCAGTAACAGGCTTCAGCTTGATAGGAGACATTTTTACGTATTTTGCAACTGCTTTTGCTTCCATTTTCATGTTCTCCTTTCTTATCTCTTCACCTTAGATGACTTATCAGCAGCGTGGCCTCTGTAGTTTCTGGTCGGAGCGAATTCTCCAAGTCTGTGTCCTACCATGTCTTCTGTAATATATACAGGAACATGTTTCTTACCATCGTGCACTGCGATCGTGTGTCCCACCATCTGCGGGAATATAATAGAAGGTCTTGACCAAGTCTTGATTACTTTCTTTTCGTTGGCTGCGTTCATCTCTTCGATGGCTTTCAGCAGCTTGGCGTTTACGAAAGGACCTTTTTTCAGTGATCTACCCATTATTTCTGCTCCCTTCCTGATTATTTTTCATTTCTTCTCTTTACGATATACTGATTGGACGCCTTGTTCTTCTTTCTGGTCTTGTAACCCAGAGCCGGCTTACCCCAAGGAGTAACTGGGCTCTTACGTCCGATCGGCGCTCTGCCTTCACCACCGCCATGTGGGTGATCGTTCGGGTTCATTACGGAACCTCTTACGGTAGGTCTGACACCCATGTGTCTCTTTCTTCCTGCCTTACCGATCTGGATGTTTGCGTGATCCAGGTTGCCGACTTCACCGATGGTAGCTCTGCATTTCATGCTTACCTTTCTTACTTCGCCGGACGGCAGTCTTACCTGTGCGTAATCGCCTTCCTTTGCCATCAGCTGTGCGCCGTTGCCTGCGGAACGAGCCAGCTGGCCGCCCTTACCAGGCTTTAATTCCACATTGTGGATGATGGTACCAACCGGAATGTTTGCGATTGGCAGTGCGTTTCCAACCATGATATCTGCGTCCGGTCCGGATACGATGGTGTATCCGATCTTCAGCTTATTCGGAGCCAGAATATATCTCTTTTCGCCGTCTGCGTAAACCAGCAGCGCGATGTTTGCACTTCTGTTCGGATCGTATTCGATCGTTTTTACGATTGCCGGAATACCGTCTTTATCTCTCTTGAAATCGATGATTCTGTATTTCGGTCTGGTGCCGCCGCCTTTATGACGAACGGTAATCTTACCTCTGTTATTTCTTCCTGAATGTTTCTTCAGGGTTACAGTCAGTGACTTCTCAGGTGTGCTGGTAGTGATTTCTTCGAAGGTGGAAACCGTCATACCTCTAAGACCAGGAGTCGTTGGATTGTATTTTTTAATTCCCATTTTCTATTTGCCTCCTATTACAGTCCCTGGAAGAATTCAATTTCCTTACTCTTTTCTGTCAGAGTAACGATTGCTTTTTTGTAAGCAGCAGTTCTGCCAACATTTCTTCCCATTCTCTTTACTTTACCGTCATAATTCATGATGTTTACTTTAGCTACTTCAACACCGAAGATTTCTTCCACAGCGGACTTGACTTCCGTCTTGTTCGCGTCAACTGCAACTTTGAAAGTGTACTTTTTCTCTGCTGCAACGTCCATGCTCTGTTCGGAGATAACCGGTGTGAGGATTACGTCGTATGCTGTTCTCATTAGATGTGCACCTCCTCGATTTTCTTAACCGCTTCCTGTGTTACGATGAAGCTTTCGTGGTTGATGATCTCGTAAACGTTCATGGTGCCTACCAGTGCGGTTCTTACACCAGGAATGTTTGCTGCGGACTTCACAACGTTTTCGTCCTTTTCAGCCATCACGATCAGTGCCTTCTTGCCGGCCTTCACGTTTTCCAGCACCTTAACCATTTCCTTTGTCTTCGGTGCATCAAATTTCAGTTCGTCTAATACGATAATTTCTTTTTCCGCTACCTTGGAAGATAATGCAGACTTCATTGCCAGTCTTCTTACCTTCTTCGGAAGAGTGTATCTATAGTCTCTTGGCTTCGGCGCGAATACGATACCGCCGCCGATCTGTGAAGGGTCAGTGGAGCTTCCCTGTCTGTGGCGACCGGTTCCCTTCTGTCTGAAAGGCTTTCTTCCGCCTCCTCTGACTTCAGCTCTGGTCTTAGCAGACTGAGTACCCTGTCTCTGGTTCGCCAGGTAATTCTTAATCACTGCATGTACAGCGTTTTCATTCGGTGTGATTGCGAAGATGTCATCGTTCAGTTCGATAACGCCTGCTTCCGCACCTGCCATGTTAAGCATTGTTACTTTTGCCATTTGTGCTTCCTCCTTTCTGAAGTCTTATCTCTATTTGCCCTGACCTTTTACTGCGTATCTTACGCTTACCAGGCCACCCTTGTTTCCCGGAACAGCGCCCTTTACCAGCAGAAGGTTTCTGTCTTCAATAACTTTTACCAGTACCAGGTTCTGAACGGTAACGGTTTCTCTTCCCATTCTTCCCGGACCTGCGTTGCCCTTGAATACTCTGGAAGGATAAGTACCTGCTGCCAGAGCGCCGGCCAGTCTCTTGTGCTTGGAACCGTGCGTCATCGGGCCTCTGTGGTGACCGTGTCTCTTGATATTGCCCTGGGTTCCTTTACCCTTGGAAATACCGGTTACATCGATCTTCTTGCCTTCTTCGAAGTCCGCTACGGTGATCACCTGACCTACTTCGTAAGCTTCGCCTTCTTCTACTCTGAACTCAGCCAGATATTTCTTCGTGGTTACGCCGGCCTTGGCAAAATGTCCGGTCAGCGGCTTGTTCACTCTCTGCGGCTTCTGGTCTTCAAAGCCGATCTGCACTGCGTTATATCCGTCGGTCTCCACGGTCTTAACCTGTGTAACAACTTCCGGACCTGCTTCGATGACGGTTACGGGAATCACATTTCCCTCTTCGTCGAAGATCTGGGTCATGCCCATCTTCTTACCTAAGATTGTCTTCATATTTTTCCTCCTGAATTCTTACAGCGGATTGCTCAGGTTTGGATCTGCGTCCCTCTCATGCAATCTTACTAAGGGGAGTTCCCTTCGCTTGTTAGTGACTGTGTCCTGTGACTACAGTTTGATTTCAATGTCTACGCCTGCAGGCAGATCCAGCTTGGTCAGCGCATCTGTGGTCTTCAGAGTAGCATTGGTGATGTCGATCAGTCTCTTGTGAGTTCTCTGTTCGAACTGTTCTCTGCTGTCCTTGTACTTGTGGACTGCTCTCAAGATTGTTACGACTTCCTTCTCGGTCGGCAGTGGAATCGGACCGGAAACATCAGCGCCAGTCTTCTTCGCGGTTTCTACGATTTTCGCTGCAGACTGATCCAGTAATGCGTGGTCGTAAGCTTTCAGCTTGATTCTGATTTTCTGTAATTCGCTCATTTTTTCCTCCTAAATATTTTTTGTACTGTTTTCGCTATGCTTGTACAAGGGGTTCTGATGCTTGAAATCTCAACGCATACAGTGGTTTGCTTGCTTCGTACACGCTTGCGTGCGTTTCTTATTTACTACGCACAACAAAAGACCAAGCGAATCCCTTCGCCCCCATCGGGTGGGGACAATTCTCCGCGGAAATTCTCCTTTAGCACGGTAACTTCCCGCTTCATCGCCTTTCACAAGCTTTTTTAGTATATAACACTTCCGTCAAATATGCAAGTCTTTTTTTATAAAAAATCAAACTTTTTTTCGTCTTTTTTTCTATGCATTTCAACGGTTACAGCCGTCGGAGTCAATACACCCTCACTGGCGTTTCTTTTTCGCCGTTTTTTCGGTTTGATTCGCACAAAAAATCCCCCGGCACCTTCGAAACGCCGGGAGGATATATTTTGCAAATAAAATATGATTCGATTAGTAGTTTTCCGCCTTCTGCTGGAAGTACGCCTTATCATGGAAGCATACCGGGCATTCATCCGGTGCCTCGGTGCCGACAAACTGATGGCCGCAGTTGCTGCACTGCCATACGATTTCTTCGTCTTTCCTGAACACTTTGCCTTCTTCAATGTTCTTCGCCAGCTTTCTGTACCGTTCTTCGTGCTCCTTCTCGATGGCAGCCACGCCTCTCATCTGGGCGGCAATTTCCGGGAAGCCTTCTTCCTCTGCAGTTTTCGCCATTTCAGCATACATGTCGGTCCACTCATAGTTTTCACCGGCAGCTGCATCCAGCAGGTTGGACATGGTGTCACCGATGCCTACCGCATGTTTGAACCACAGCTCTGCATGTTCCTTTTCGTTGGCAGCCGTTTCTTCAAACAGCTTGGAAATCTGCACATAGCCCTCTTTCTTTGCCTTGGAAGCATAGAAGGTGTACTTGTTTCTCGCCTGAGATTCCCCAGCAAACGCAATCATTAAATTTTCAAGTGTTTTCGTTCCCTTTAAGTCTTTCATTCCGATTTCTCCTTTAATTCATTTCTTTCTTTTTTCTGCATACTTCGCAAAATCCATCCAGCAGGACTTCCGACAG
>JBJESY010000005.1:0-5788 GCA_051883035.1 Anaerovoracaceae bacterium
GATCGATCAGGTTGGCTGCACCGATCTCCACCGCAGTGGCGCCGGCCAGCATCATTTCCACCACTTCCTCTGCACTGGAAACGCCACCCATACCGACGATCGGCAGGCTGACCGCTTCGTAGACCTGATATACCATGCGCAGGGCCACCGGCAGAATAGCATGTCCGGAGAATCCGCCCATCTTGTTGGCGATGATCGGCTTTCTGGTTTTCAGATCGATGCGCATGCCCAGCAGGGTGTTGATCAGGCTGATGCCGTCTGCACCGCCCGCTTCACAGGCTCTGGCAATTTCTGCGATATCCGTTACATTGGGTGAAAGCTTGATAAAAAGCGGTTTTTTCGTCACCTTACGCACTGCCGCAGTGACCTCTTCTGCAGCCTGAGGGCAGGTACCGAAAGCCATGCCGCCGCCATGTACATTGGGACAGCTGATGTTGATCTCAAACCAGCCGATCTGTTTATTTGCAGCCGAATCCTGGTCCAGCCTGCGGACCGTTTCCACGTAGTCATCCACAGAAAAACCGCTGACATTGGCCATGACCGGTTTGTGGAACACCTTCGCCAGCTTCGGCAGTTCTTCGGCGATGACTTTATCCACCCCAGGATTCTGCAGGCCGACGGCATTGATCATGCCATCCGGACATTCTGCGATACGAGGCGTCGGATTGCCGAACCGGCCTTCCAGGGTGGTACCCTTGAAGGAGAAGGTTCCCAGACAGTTGATATCGTATATTTCTGCAAATTCATATCCGAATCCGAAGGTTCCGGATGCGGGAATCACCGGGTTGTCCAGGGTGATGCCGCATAAATCCACTTTCGTATTTACCATATGATTTCCTCTCTTTCCAGAACAGGACCGTCCTTACAAATCCGCTTGTTTCCGTATTTCGTCTTGCAGGAGCAACCCATGCAGGCACCGAAGCCGCAGCCCATCCGCTCCTCGAAGCTGTACTGTCCGGAGGTGGAGGCTATGGACTCAATGGCGCGGAACATCGGCATCGGTCCGCAGGTGTAAAAGTAGGTGTAGTCCAGACATTTCAGCACATCGGTGACGAAACCTTTCGTTCCCACGGAGCCGTCTGCAGTGGCGATGTGCACCTCTGCCCCCAGCTGCCGGAATTCATCCGCATAAAAGATCTCTTCCTCAGAATTAAACCCAAGCACCACCTGTACCCGGCAGGAAGGATTGGCCGAGAGGATGGATTTTGCCAGGCCGTACATCGGAGGCACGCCGACGCCTCCGCCGATGAGAACCGGAGCATCCCCGGCTTTGGAAATGTCGTAGCCGTTGCCCAGTCCCGTCAGGAGATCCAGGGTCTGGCCGCAGACCATGTCTGCCATGGCCTCAGTGCCGGCACCGACGGTTTTATATATGATCGTGATGGTTTCTGCGTCGTAATCGCACACGGAGATGGGGCGGCGGAGGAAAAATCCGTCCAGTTTGATGTTGACGAACTGACCCGGCGCAGTGAGGGCCGAGGTGTCGCCTGCCAGCACCATCTTCATGGTGTTTGCCGCGATTCTGGTGTTTTCCAGAATTTCATAGATTCCTTGTTTCATAGTTTACATTCTCCTTTTATCAGAGGGTGTTCAGAGGGCGTTCCATACGGTCTTGCCGCCGGCCACGTTCAGAAGACATTTGCCGTAAACGGTCTGTCCGGCGAACGGGGTGGCTTTGCCCTTGGAAACGAAATCTGCCGGATCCAGCGTGTACGGGGTGTTCACCTCCCAGACGCTGTAGTCCATGGCTTCTTCTGCCGGAGCCAGGCCGAAGCGACGGCGCGGATTCACACTCATAAGCTGGATCAGCTTTTCCAGCGTCAGGATGCCGGTTTTCACCAGACCGGTGTAGAGGACCGGGAAGGCTGCTTCCAGGCCGGTGATGCCCATGGCGCTGGCAGCCAGCCCTTTTGCCTTCTCTTCTGCACTGTGGGGTGCATGGTCTGTGGCAATCATATCTATCGTGCCGTCCAGCAGTCCTTCGATGAGGGCCTGCCGGTCTCTTTCACTTCGGATCGGCGGATTCATCTTGAACCGGCCGTCCTCCTGCAGATCCTCATCGCTGAGGAGCAGATAGTGGGGTGCCGTTTCACAGGTCACGTCCACGCCTCTTGCCTTGGCGTCTCGGATTACTTCCACGCTTTCGGCGCAGGAGATGTGGCAGACGTGGTAGCTGCAGCCGGTTTCTTCCGCCAGCTTCAGATCCCGCTCGATGGGTTTCCATTCGCTTTCCGAGCAGATCCCTTTATGACCGTGGGCCCGGGCATATTCGCCGTCGTGGATATATCCGCCGTTTCGAAGCACCATGTCTTCGCAGTGGGCCACCACCGGCCTTTCCAGTTTCTTCGCCTGAATCATGGCCTGCCGCATGAGATCCGGATCGTTCAGGCCGACGCCGTCATCGCTGAAGCCGGCTGCGTAAGGTGCCATCTCTTCCATGTCGGAAAGCTGCCCGCCTTTTTCGCCTACCGTCAGGGAGCCATAAGGCAGCACGGAAATGACTGCATCTTTTTCGATGATATCCAGTTCTTCCGCGAGATGTGCCAGACAGTCCGGCACCGGATTCAGGTTCGGCATGGCAAACAGGTGGCTGTAACCGGACCGGGCCCCTGCCATGGTGCCGGTTCGGATGGTCTCCTTATAAAAAAATCCCGGCTCCCGAAGATGTACATGCACATCGACGAAAGAAGGGATGATAATACATTTTTTTTCAGATAATATATCCGCAGAACCGGAAAAACGGGATTCGAAATCCCGGAGAATCGTCTCATTTACATTGCTGTGATCAAGCTGTGGTGTGAACGTGTTTTTCATGGTTTCCTCCAAATGATCTCACAAAAAAACTTGCCCTGCGGCAAGTTGTAGACTCAGCAAAACAGCGGGAAGAATCTACTTCGCCCCGGTTTTTTCCATATATCCATCTTGCCGGTCTCTCTGTACCGTCTTTAAAGATTGCTCTTTTTACCGTCTAAAATTGTAGCATACGGGGCCGCCCGGTGTCAAGGGGCATCCGTCAGAAAATTCCCGGAATTATATGGGCAAGCCACAGGCCGATGGCGAAAGATGCTGCATTGGCAGTGAAGGCGTAGCCGACGGCCCTGTTCGCGGATTCCGGCTTCGGCTGGCCGCTGAAACGGTGCAGCAGGTTGGCGTAGAGTACTGCCTCCAGAATGAATACAACTGCTTCCATCAACACGTAATAGAACGTGAAGGACATGGGACCGGAGCGATAATTGATGACATTTAAAGCCACATTGAGACCGATCTGCGTCATCAGGTTCACCACCGTCAGGAAGGCCAGTGCACCCATTTCCCGGTAGCCAAAGAGCAGCGCGACAGCCAGCTCTAGGATGACAGTCAGGACGATACGAACGGTCAGGGAACGAAGTTCCCAGGTATAGTCATAGCTTTCCCTGGCAGTGAGCAGGGTGCGGCCCTCTGCGGCATCCGTCAGGTCCACCGTATAATAGCTGTCAAAGGCATAGGTTTCATAGACCGGGCTTATACAGAAAGTACTGCTTTCCGGATAATACAGCAGGATTTTAAATGTCCGGGGCGGATAGTAGGTCCAGGCAAGCCTCCCGGATTCCGAGCAGTTCCAAAATTCCTGGAGAAAATAGAAACCGTCTTCGTCTTCATAATCCACGAAGGCCTTCCAAATCTCGTATTCCCCGTCCGGATACCAGGCGAATTCCTCCTCACCGTTCCATGCACTGGAAGGGCCTGTACTGTCGCTTTCAGACAGCAGGGTTCCGTAACAGAGCACGCCCGGGTCCATGCCGGTGAAGGTAATCTGCACGGAAGGCTTCGGACCCATATCGGCGTGAGCCGTCAGGGGAAAAGACAGCATCAGAAGAACGCATACAGCAAAAGGCAGCAAAACGCGGAGCGAACGGATTTTGCGGAAAATGGTCATAACGAGCCTCCTTTCACGGCAGGGTGCAGCACACTTCTGTCTTTATTGTACCATATTGAGAAAAAAGGGGCAAGAAATGAAAAAACTATTTTCGAAACGTATTTCTGCGGTGCTGATTCTATGCGGTATGGAAATCCATCACCAGATCTGGCGGTAAAAATTGTGGTGCGGGAATCATGGTTTGAAGAAGATTGCAGGGCAGCAGGGTTTGTGATAGAATAAGTCAGGTGTAAAAACAGGAAAAAGGTGGGAAACGCATATGCTGAACCTGACAGAAAGACAAAAATCCATTTTCGATGTTCTTGCAGAAGGAATCCTCATCATTGACTGCGAGGGCAGGGTGGTATTCGCCAATGATGCGTACCGGAATTTTCTGAAGATGGAGCCGAACGAAATCGAGGGGAGAATTCTGCGGGACTTTCGTCCCCACGCACAGCTTCCTTCCGTGGTTGCTTCGGGCAAGCCGGTGCTGCATGCCCAGCGGCTGGAAGGTCTGGAGGAGGCGTACTTCGTAAACATGTATCCCCTGCGGGAAGATGGAGTGGTGGTTGGCGGAATCTCCGTCATCACTTTTATGAGTGAAGCAGAGAAGGCAAGAAACGAACTGGAAAAGTATGAGGCTCGTCTGCGGCAGCAAGTGCTTCGGCAGGCAAATAAGAACGCGGCGACTTATACCTTTGACAGCATTGCAGCGGCAGATCCGGAATCCCTGAAGACGAAGCAGCTGGCAATGAAAATCGCCGAGAGTGAGCTGACGGTGCTCCTCCAGGCAGAAAGCGGAACAGGAAAGGAATTGTATGCGCAGGCGATTCATAATCACAGCAGAAGGAATCAGTCCGTGTTTCTGGCGGTAAACTGTGCCAACTTCCAGGCAAATATGCTGGAAAGCGAACTGTTTGGTTATGTGGAAGGGGCCTTCACCGGTGCGAAAAAGGGAGGAAAGATTGGCCTGATGGAAGCGGCGAAAGGCGGCACACTGTTTCTCGATGAGATATCGGAAATGGATCTGGGGCTGCAGGCCAAACTGCTCCGCGCACTGCAGGAGCGAAAAATCCGCCCGGTGGGTGGTCTGGAAGAAAGGGATATTGATGTCCGCATCATCTGTGCCTGCAATGCAGATCTGGAAGAGTATATCCGGCAGGGAAAATTCCGCAAGGATCTTTACTACAGATTGAATACTTCCGTCATAAAAATACCGCCGCTCCGGGAAAGACGGGAAGATATTCCGGCAATCACAGATTCCATTCTGAACGAAGTCCGGCATCGTCAGCGCAGACAGATTTACATTTCGGAGGAAGCAATGCAGTGCCTGAAGCAGTATGACTGGCCGGGTAATGTGCGGGAACTGCGGAATGTGTTGGAATTTTCAGCCTATATGTGCGAGGAGGATACCATTGTATTGGCTTCCCTGCCGACGAATCTGGTACGTGAATCAGCAAAGAGTGAGAAAGAAACACTTGCAGAGCGAGTCAGAAGATTTGAACGGGGAGAAATCGAGCGTTCACTTCTCTGCCATGGCAATACACTGGAGGGAAAGAAACAGGCTGCGGCAGATCTGGGGATTTCCCTTGCCACACTATATAACAAGCTGCAGCATCCGATATTTCCACCTGATCGGTAATTCTAAAAAAATAGAAACGGATTCTAAAATTTTAGAATCCGTTTTTCGTTGAAAAACAGATGGTTTCAGCGAATGAAATAAGTTTGAATTCTAAATATTTAGAATTATTTAGGCCCCAAAAAAAGCATGATATCAGAACAGCACCGGGGAATTGTTGAAAATCAGCCATCTGCAGGCTTTGTGAAATAATTGGCACGTTCTTTGCTCTATAATGCGGCATAAAGAATAAGACATGTGTCTGAAAGAGTAAA
>JBJESY010000006.1:0-5745 GCA_051883035.1 Anaerovoracaceae bacterium
AGAGTCCCTCATTCATGCCGCAGAGAAAAACATACGGAAATTCCAGTCCCTTGGCCGTATGGACCGTCATCAGCTTCACCTTGTCTTCGGCATCTTCCAGATCCCCGTTGGTAAACAGCGCCACATGGGCAAGATAATGCTCCAGACTGCATTCTTCTCCGCAGGAAATCTCATAAAGATGCACCGACTGCTTCAGTTCTGCCAGATTGTCCAGCCGCTGCTGACTGCCTTCTGTCCGAAGCATGGCCTCGTAACCGCTCTGGTCCAGCACCTCCGATAAAAGTTCGGAAACCGGTTTCGTCTCGTAATGCTCACCGAGACGCTCCACCATCTGCAGAAATTCTCCGGCGCCCGTCCCCTGAAACAGCCCCGGCTCCTCCGACACGCCGTGACGAAGTGCATCATACAGGGTGCATGGATTTTGCTCCGCATATGCCGTCAGCCAGGCCATCCGTCTCTGCCCCAGATTTCGTTTCGGCACATTGGCAACCCGCAGAAAGGACAGATCGTCCCGGTAGGCGATGAGCCGCAGGTAACTGAGGGCGTCTTTGATCTCCATTCTTTCAAAGAACGGCACGCCGCTGTAAATGGTGTACGGTATTTTTTCCTTCAGCAGCGCTTCTTCGATATGCCGACTCACATAATGGGCCCGGTAAAGCACGGTCATATGCCGGAATGGCACACCTGCTTCCGAAAGCTGACGCATTTTCGCAGCGATCCATTCCGCTTCTTCCGCTTCCGTTTCGCCGTGATGGCACAGAACCTTCGGCCCGTCCGGCAGAGTGGGAATCAGATCCTTTTCGATCCGGGTTCCGTTCCTGCGGATGAGCTGGTTGGCCGCCGCAAGGATCTTGGGCGTCGAACGGTAGTTTTTCATCATTATTATGGTCCTGGTTCCCGGGAAGTTCTTCTCAAAATCCATCAGGTACTTTACGTTGGCACCGCGCCAGGTGTAGATGGTCTGATCCGGGTCGCCCACTACGAACAGATTCCCATGATAGCCGGCCAGGACTTCCATCAGTTCATACTGCAGTGCATCGATATCCTGAAACTCGTCAATCATGATATACTCCAGCCGTTTCTGCCATTTCCGCCGGATTTCCGGATTCTCCCGGAAGATGTAAAGGGTAAATTTAATCAGGTCGTTATAGTCCAGGCCGAAACACTTTTTCTGCTGCCAGAGATACCCGTAAAATATGATGTCATCGGTGGTTTTCGCCTCGATATATTTTTCCTTCAGCTCTTCCAGGGAAAGACGGATCAGATCTTCGTAATATTCGGGTTTCTTTACCAGCTTCTGGATTTCGATCATGTCCCGGGCCTTGCTGAAGGTCATGTTCCGCAGGGTCAGCCCCCGCTCTTCGTAGACAGTTTTCAGCATGGCGTCGATATCGGAATTATCCAGCACCAGGAAGCGCTTCGGATAGCCTGCGGCGTGGCTGTCTTCCTGCAGTACCGACACGCAAAATCCGTGGAAGGTGTTGATGTATCCGGTATCATTGTCACCGGTCAGGTTGTGAATCCGCTGCCGCATTTCCGCTGCGGACTTGTTGGTGAAGGTCACGCAGAGGATGTTTCCCGGCAGAATCCCCAGTTCATTCACCAGCCAGGCGAACCGGTAAGCCAGTGCCCTGGTCTTTCCCGACCCGGCACCGGCGATGACCCTAACGTATCCTTCTGTGGCCGTCACCGCTTCCAGCTGCTCGTCATTGAGAACTCCCATATGCAGTAATCCTGTCTGTGCCTCCATCGTTTCCTCTCCCTCGTTTTAAGACTGAGCAATCTGTTCTTTTACACTTTCCATCACCAGATGTGCTCTGTCAAATTGCTCGCTTGGACCCATAGGGTCAACCGCATCATAAGTGATTGTCCTGACACTGACTGTTCCGTCATTTGAATAAGTAGTGTATATTACTTTACATTCATAACGATAGTCTAAACCCCAAAAGGAGCGAAAGCTTTCATCTGTTAAGAAAAAAGTGCCTGGTTCAATAGAAAACTCCATATCTTCCGTTCCATTTGCAACTTCGCAACCAGTATAAGGTTCTCCATAAAGAGTCGTTAATTCTTCTGTGAGATCTCTAACTGCAGAGCCGCTTGTATAATATCCAATGCCTGCTTTACAAAGAATAAGGACAATAACGACAATAATTATAACTGGAATCCATACAGCAAATTTTTTTCTTTCCATAAAATCGCACCCTCCCTTGTAAACCCATATAAATTTTAGTGTATTTTATCAAATTTCATTATTCTTTTCAACCGAAAACCAAAATATCCTATGAATCTCAAAAATGCTTCTTCAAAAAGTAGTGTTTTTTTCATGATAATTTTTGTCATTTTCAGACCCCTTGATTCTTAATTTCCCGCCGAAAAATCAGGGTGTCTGTCAAGACACAAAAAAATGCCAGACACTTCTGTCTGACATCGGCTTTCTTTCTTACTTCCAAATTTCAAATTCCTGATAAGTGTTGAAATTTCAGCACTTTCATCGTGCCCAAAGAAGAAAAAAACAGACAGTCGTTTGACTGTCTGCTCCGTTGTGGTGCATCTTCAGGGGTTCGAACCCTGGACACCCTGATTAAGAGTCAGGTGCTCTGCCAGCTGAGCTAAAGATGCATATTTTTTTCTTGCCTCATCCGTGGCACATTTGATATATTAACACATGTAGAAAGGAAAGTCAACAGGGATTTTAACAATTTTTGAATATTTTTTTCATTGACAGCGAGGCCGATTCTGCCAATTTCGTCTTTGCCTTTTTCACCATGCTTCCTCCATCCGAATTCCGCACTGGTCACGGAATTATTTCAACAATATGCGGCAAAAAATCTTTCAAAAACACGTAATTTTTGTCCGGTAACAGCCCGAAACATCATGTTTTAGCCGTATTTCCCCTGAAAATCCATGAAATCCGGAGAAAATTACGTGTTTTTGCACGAAAAATCCGAAATATTGTTGAAAACGCAGGTGCCCCTCCGGAATTCATAAGGAGGCACCCTGCCGAAATCCGCAAGGAGGCACCCCCCGCAGTCCTACCGGCCCCGGTTCTTCTCGTAAATAATCTTCATTCCCTTGAAGGCCAGGTCCGGATCATACTCATCGATCATATCGGTTTCGTTGTAAATGACTCTTCCCAGGCCGCCGGTGGCGAATACCCGGATGTCATCCCGGCCAATCTCTTCCTTCATCTTCCGGATGATGTATTCGGTGCTGCCGATATATCCGTAAACCACGCCGGCGCGCATACTGGAATCTGTGTTTTTCCCAAGGATGCTGGCCGGTTTGACAATCTCAATTTCCGGCAGCTTGGCAGCCTGCTGCCAGAGGGCCTGTGCACTGATCTCCATGCCCGGCATAATCACGTTATACAGGAATTCGCCTTTTTCATTGATATAGTCAAAGGTCGTGGCCGTTCCGAAGTCAATGATGATGGCATTGCCCCCGTGGAGGTGGTAGACAGCCGCTGCATCCACGATTTTATCCGCTCCCACTTCCTTCGGGAAGTCCGTCTTGATGCTGACACCGGTTTTGATTCCGGGTCCGACGATCACCGGCTCTTTGTGCAGATACTTACGGATGGAATTGGTGAAAGAATGCATGACCTTCGGCACCACGCTGGAAATAATCACGTCTTCCACCTGGCTGACAGGCACATTGCTGATTCGGCAGAATTCCAGCAGATGGATGCCGTATTCATCGCTGGTCCGCTGGGCCTTGGTGGTCACGCGAAACGTTCCTGCAATATGGCAGTTTCGGTCGATGAGCCCCATGGTAATATTTGTATTTCCGATATCCACTGTCAGTAACATGTTAGTCGATTCCTTTCTGTCTGCGAATTTCCGTCAGCTGCGCCCAGATGGCATAGGCCAGGTCTTCCTTGGACTGCAGCGGATTTTCCACCAGCCCGTCCCGGAGAATGAAAGTCGCCACGTTGGTATCATGGGCGAATCCTGCCCCTTCCACCTTCAGATTGTTTGCCACAATCATGTCGGCGTTCTTGGCTTCCAGCTTCTTTCTGGCGTTTTCCAGCAGATTCTGTGTTTCCATGGCGAATCCGCAAAGCACTTGCTCCCGGCTCTTTCTCTCACCCAGGGTTTTCAGGATGTCGTGGGTCCGCTTCAGGGCGATGGACATGTCGTCGTCTTTCTTTTTGATTTTTTCATCTGCCGTCACTGCCGGTGTATAATCTGCCACCGCCGCTGCCATGACGATATAGTCACAATCTGCTGCCCGGCTTGTCACAGCCTGATACATATCTTCTGCGCTGATCACGCTGACCGTTTCCATGCCGTAAGGCGGCTTCAGACCACACTGACCGCTGACCAGCGTCACCTCCGCCCCCAGATTTCTGGCAGCCCGGGCCACTTCATAGCCCATCTTTCCCGAGGAGTGGTTGGTGATATAGCGGACCGGATCCATGGCTTCCTGAGTCGGACCGGCTGTCACCAGCACCCTGCGGCCTGCCAGAGGCTTGTCCCCATGGAGTGCCATTTCCACCGCTTCTTCAATGATATCGATATCCGCCATCTTTCCCCGCCCGGTATCGCCGCAGGCAAGAAGCCCCGAGACCGGCTCCACAATCTGCATCCCCAGAGAACGCAGAGACTGTAGATTTTGCTGAGTGAGAGGATTGTCGTACATGTTGATATTCATGGCCGGTGCGATGACCTTCGGCGCGTTGCACGCCAGGAAAGTGGTGGTCAGCATGTCGTCGCAGATGCCACATGCAAACTTGGCGATGACATTGGCCGTCGCCGGTGCCACTACGAAGGCGTCCGCCCACTTGGCCACAGAGATATGCTCCACTTCATAGTTGAAATTCCGGTCAAAGGTGTCGATCAGGCACTTGCGGCCGGTCAGGGTCTCGAAGGTGAGCGGGTGTATAAAATTCGTCGCGTGAGGGGTCATGATGACCTGCACTTCGTATTTTTTCGTCAGATCGCTGACCATCTGGCAGGTTTTGAAGGCGGCAATGCCGCCGGTGATCCCGACAACGATATGCTTCATGATGTTCTGATTCCTTTCCTGCAAAACATTGAAAAATAAATATCTGCTAAATGATACTCTTTTAACAGGGAAAAATCAAGGGTTTTTTCAAAAAACAGGGCGAATCCCGTCGATTCGGCATCATTCCGCCCTTCTTTTAATCGGCACCTGGATTTCCGACAGCCACTGGCTTTCGTCATCTTTGTTCCAGATTCCGTCGATATAGCTTTCCCGGATTTCGCCGGCAATTTCATATCCGTTTTCTTCGATGTACTTCAGCACTGTTTCGTAGGATTCCGATAAAGTCCGATAGGAACCTTTATGAAAAATGCAGGCGGCTTGAATCTCTGGCAAAGTCCGGAAGTACAGGCCGCCGGTTTCTTCCCGGGCCTCTTCCACCGACTCGCACAGCTCCACCAGGATATCCTCATCTTTATACCCCGGTTCCAGATAGTTGGTGAAGCAGTATTCCGGCAGGGCACAGATACAGCCTGCTTTTTCCATCAACTTTCCCATTTTCGGCATATCATCAAACAGACAGTCGTAGGATTCGATCCTTGCTTTCATGGCAGCCACGGTGGTTTCCGGAATCGTTTTGATCAGGACAGGATTGGACAGGCCGATTTTCTTCTTAGACAGGTAGCCATCTACCACGGCGATCTGCCGGGTCAGGTCTGCAATCTTCTCCAGCAATTCTGCTTTTTTCTTCAGCAGCACCGCCTCTTCATCGGCGCCGGAATTGATTCGGGCAATTTCCTC
>JBJESY010000007.1:0-5702 GCA_051883035.1 Anaerovoracaceae bacterium
TGACAGGGAAGGTTTTTCCTTCTGCCTCCAGTTCAAAGCTCTTCTGCAGAGCTGCTGCATAAACTGTCAGCGGCTTAATGGAAGAACCGGACTGGCGTGTTGCGACAGCACGGTTCAGGATCATTCTGCCGTTCACTTTTCTTCCGCCGGCCATGGCTTTTACATAACCGGTTTCATTATCAATAATGGTCATGGCAGCCTGCGGCTGAATCACTCTCTGCTGCAGCGTGAAGCCCTTCGTAATGAGACGTTCGCCGCTCTGCTTGAAAAAGTCCGGATAATCCTCGAAGAATTTGGCTGAAACAAGCAGATTTCCATTGCTGTCCTTGGATTTATATTCCTGCGGGATGTTGATGAAGCCGCCGGAAATCGTATAGAAGGTTCCGTTATCAACCACATACATGTTCTTGAATTCCACGCTGACATCCGACTGTCCCTGCACCGTGGTATCATAGAGGTTCAGCCGCTTGCCGGCATATACCGTGAGAGAACCGTCATCGTTCCACTGGTATTCGGAAGATTTCAGACGGAAGTACCCTTTGCTTGTGATGTAATTGGAATACTGATACAGAATCACGTTGCCGAATTCATCCAGAATGTTGCCCTGACCGTCCTTTCTGCTGACGACCAGAGTAGGGAAGTTGGCATCGTTCTTGAACTCTGTTTCTATGATCTGCTGCATTTCGGTATTCATGGTGGTATAGATATTGAGACCACCGCTGTAGACCATATTATGTGCCTTGGTATAATCATAGCCAAGCTGTTCCTGCAGATCGTTGACAACCTTATTAATCACGTAGTCAGCGAAATAGTTGGTCGTCTTATTGAGGATATCCGTATTCGGATTGACGATATCCTTGATTTCCACTTTCACCGCTTCGTCGTACTCTGCCTGAGAAATATATCCCTGTTCCAGCATAAGAGCCAGACAGGTGCGGATCCGCGGAAGGGCAGTATCATTCCAGACATATGCCACGTCGCCGTCTTTGAAAATCAGATTTTCCGTATCATCGTTGATGTCATTGGCGGAAACCTGCTGTACCAGCGCATAGACCGTCGGATACTGCGGCATGGCAGCCAGGGAAGCACATTCTGCCAGGGACAACTCATTAACATCCTTGCTGAAGTAAGCCTGTGCGGCTGCCTGCACACCGTAGGCTTTCCCGAAGTTTACTGTATTCAGATAAGCTTCCAGGATCTGATCCTTATTCAGCTTCTTTTCCAGAATCACAGCATAATAAGCCTCGATTACCTTTCGGTTCAGATCCCGCTTGGACATGGTATCCGGCAGGTAAACATTCCGGGCCAGCTGCTGTGTGATGGTACTGGTGCCGCTGATATGGCCGCCGTTAAAGAATGCGTCTTTGATGGCACCGAAGATACGGATAATGTTGAATCCGTGATGCTCCCGGAAGGTCTTGTCCTCCAGTGCGATGAAAGCATTCTGCAGGTCTTTCGGAATATCTTTCAGTTCCACGATGGTACGCTTCTGACCGTCTGCTCCCACCAGGGTATCCAGCACCTCTCCCTGATCGTCATAGAGTACAGAACTCTGGGACAGCAGGGAATAGATATTGCTGGTATCAATTTCCGGTGCTTTCATAATTACGGAAGCTGCCCAGCCGACTACGGCAGCACCTGCCAGCAGACAGATGCAGAGGCAGACCAGAATGAAACGTTTCCAGTTCATACGGTATTTCTTTTTCTTCTTTTCTTTTTTTCCGGTTCCGGAAGGCGTTGCTGCAGTTCCGTCAGATGCAGATGGTGCAGCTGGTTCCTGCTGACGCATCTCGAATTTTTCTTTTCTGGAAGGACGGCGGTGTTTCGCCTCCTCCTTCTTTCGCCTTCTGGAGTGCTGCGGAATATCCTCTCCTGATTGTTTATTCATATTTTCTTTATCCTCATAATGATTCAAAAAATCACCCGCTTTCTATCATGTTTACATAGATAAGAATAGTATAACATAGATCCGAGATAAAGTTAAGAAATATATTGAGGAACTTCTTACAAATCTCTTCCTTTTCCCTGTATTTTTTCTGACAGAAGCAAGTTTCAGTTGAGAAATAATTGAAAATGTAATAGAATGGTTACGGATAGCATACCCCCGAGAAGGGGAAAACATGAGAAGAAAAAATCTGATACTCACCATTGGCTTCATTCTGCTTCTGGCGCTGCTGCACAGTGCCGGAGTTCCTTTGGCACGCTCTGCATTTGCAGACTGTGCGGATTCGGACAGAATGGAGCCGTTTTCTGTTTATGGGAAGATCACAGGCCTGGAGGAACGGGAAAAAGGCGGCTATCGGCTGCAGGTTCTGGTTGAATCTGTGGACGAAAAGCCATTGCAGAAAAAAGAAAAGATTCTGGTTACCTGCCCGCAGATGCAGGAAAATCCGGGTCATCTTTTCCGGCGCAAAATCCATCTGCTGGGTGATTTGCGTCTACCGGAGGAGCGGCGGAATCCAGGGTGTTTTGATTACAGACTTTGTCTCAGATCAGAGGGCATTTTTTATCAGATGACAGCAGAGAGCTATGTGCTGGATGAAGACGCAGGGAGAATCGAAGACCGTCTGGCTGCATGGCTCATTGACCGGCGATTTGCGTTTCAGAAGAAGCTGTCTCCCGAATTTCGCGGTCTGATCAGCGGCGTGCTTTTCGGCGATACCTCCCAAATGGATGAGGAGATTTACGAACAGTTCAGAGCAAACGGTACAGCTCATATTCTGGCGGTCAGCGGGCTGCACCTTGGCATTCTGTACAGCCTGTATCAGAAAATCGCCGGCAAAAAGAAAAAGCCGACTGCTGCGATTTTGCTGGGTACAGCGATTTTTTCTTACGGGACGGTCTCCATGTGGAGTTCGTCGGTAAAGCGGGCTGCCGTGATGATCAGTCTGCCGGTTGCTTCGCGCTTCCTGGATCTTCGGTATGACATGCTGACCGGTCTGAGCACTGCGGCCATGATACAGATTCTGATCAATCCCTATGTGATCTTCGGGGCCGGGTTTCAGATGTCCTTTCTTGCGATTGCTTCCATCTGCTTTTTTCGTCCGGTTATGCCGAAGAAGCTTCCTGACAGCCTTACTGCCATGGTTTCTGTGCAGCTGGGCCTGTTTCTGTATCAGATGTATCAGTTTAATTATGTATCTGTGACTGCACTGATTGCAAACCTTCCGGTGGTTTTTCTGACCGGGATTCTGGTACCTGCCGCCTTGCTTTATTTTCTGCTGTTTCTGCTGACAGGAAGCGGCGGATTTCTCATGACGGTGACGGACAGCTTATGCAATCTGCTGCTTGCAGTAAACCGAATGTCATCTCTGGACGGAAGAGGCGGCATGGATGTGATCAGCCCTCCGCTGTGGTTTGTAATCAGCGCATACTTGCTTCTGTTTTTTCTTTCATCGGAAACCTGCCAGGTTCTGTGGCTTCGAGGCAAACAGAAAATGATCTGCATTCTGGTGATTTCTTGTATCGTGTTCGGTTCATTCAGCGGGATGCTGACTGCTTCACCGGTTTCCCGGGCGGATCTGGTCTTCGTGGATGTGGGACAGGGGGATTGCATCCATATACGGGATGGAAGCAGAAACATTCTGATTGATGGCGGCGGGAACTTAACCTATAATGTCGGAAAGAATGTACTGAAACCGTATCTCCTGAAGAATGGTGCTGCCTGTGTGGATCTGGCCATCACCACCCATCTGCATACAGATCATGCACAGGGACTTGCAGAGCTGGCGGAAGTCTATCCGGTGAAAAAAAGGATTGCAGGACTGACTGCGGGTACCATAATCAAGGTATCAGACCAGGTCAGCATTGAAACACTGTGGCCTCTGGAGATCGATCCGGAGAAAGGGCAGGAAGAAAACAGCCAGTGTTCTGTGTTTATGATTCATTATGGTCCGCATCGCATTCTGGTGACGGGAGATCTGGATGCGGAAGGGGAGAAAGCGATGATTGCATATTATGAAATGCAGGGAAAAGCAGATCTTCTGAAAGCAGATATTCTGAAGGTAGGGCACCATGGAAGTGATACCAGTACCAGCGATGAATTTCTGGATGCGGTACAACCGGAAGTCGCTGTAATACAGGTTGGTGTATACAATATATATGGTCATCCCAGTGGAAAAATTATTGAAAAACTTTGCCAAAGGGGTATAATAGTGAAAAGAAATGATTATAATGGGGGGATAGGTTTTCTTTTCCATGAAGACGGGTTCCGCCTGGAAACGGTCATTTCATAAATGGAGCGAGGGGCAGAAACGTGTATAAAAAAGAGAAGAAGGAGCATGCCTTTAAAACCTTCAGCAGAGACATCCGTGAAGGGGAGATGCCGCCTGTTCTTTTCCTGTACGGAGAAGAAGGCTATCTGATTCAGTGGGCTGTGGAGACCATTCGGAACCGTTATGTGGAGCCTGCCTGCATGGCACTGGATTACGTTCGTTTTCAGGATGAAGGGGAAGACCTGGCATCGATTCTGGATGCCTGCAATACCTTTTCTATGATGTCGCAGCGGAGGCTGGTATGGGCGGAGGAATTTCCGCCGCTGAACAGTGCCAGCGCACGTGGTTTTACTTCCGGGGATTTGGAACTGGCAGACGCTTATTTTTCCGAACCGAATCCGGGAACGATTCTGGTATTCACTGCGGAATCGCCGGAATCCAAGAGTGAACTGGTAAAGCTTCTGAAAAAGAAAAGCAGATGCTATGAATTCAGCCAGCTGGATTACAGCATCCTGAGCGGGTTTATCACCAAGCGATTTGCGGCAGAGGGTGTTTCTGCGGGAAGAGATGCTGTGAAAGCGGTCATTGACCAGTCCGGTTACTTCAATAAGGAAACGGAATACCGCCTGTTTCATCTGATCAATGATGTACGCAAGATCGCTGCATACTGCGGTGGAGGTACGGTGACAGAAGCGGATGTGTCACAGGTCATGAACGGAGATATGGATACCTTTATCTTCAATCTCCTGGACGCAGTCAGCGGAAATCAGAAGGAGAAAGCATTCGGACTTCTTCATAACATACTTCGTTCCGGCAGGGAGGTTTTCGGCATCATCGCCATGATGATCAACCAGTTTGAACTTCTTCTCATGGTAGCAGAACTGAAGGAAGAAGGACAGAACCTGGGTCAGATTACGGAAATACTGAAATCCAGTGAATTCCGGATCCGAAAAGCCATGGGTTACACGGAAAAGTTTTCGGTTGACCGATTGAAACATGTGTTGAGCCAGCTTTATGAGACAGACAGGAACATTAAGACCGGCCTGATGGAACAGAATCTTGCCCTGGAACTTCTCATAGGGAGGATATAGAGGAAATGAATAAACAATTAAAGGCGGATCTTATGCTGGTGCTGGTGACCCTTTGCTGGGGAATATCCTATTATCTGATGGATCTGGCGCTGGCAGATATGGAGCCTTTCACGCTGAGGGCCCACCGGTTCCTTGGTGCATTTGCGGTGGCAGGACTGCTTTCTTATAAGAAAGTAAAGACCGTGAATCGTACAACATTAAAATACAGTCTGCTGGTGGGAGCGGCACTTGTCTTTGTTTACATAGGAGCTACCTTCGGCGTGAAATATACGACACTTTCCAATTCCGGTTTTCTGTGTGCCCTGACGGTGGTATTCACACCGCTGATCGCCTGGGTATTTCTGCGGCAGAAGCTGGACCGGAAAATGACACTGTCAGTTGTGATCTGTTTTATCGG
>JBJESY010000008.1:0-5665 GCA_051883035.1 Anaerovoracaceae bacterium
ACTATGCATATTACAGAATAGAATCGGATACCGTGTATGTAGTAGACATATACAACGAACGGGAAGACTTTATGTGGAAAATGTTTCGTGTGAATCTGAGAACGCCGGAAAGTATTGACTTCTGGGGAGAATAAGCCTCGGTAGAAATCCCGCTGCAGCTTCATCCCTCAAAAAACACAAAAACACCTGCGAGAGCGACTTCGCAGGTGTTTTTTTGTGGCGGAGATGGTGGGATTCGAACCCACGCACCGGTCACCCGGTCTGCCGCATTTCGAGTGCGGTCCCTTGAACCACTTGGGTACATCTCCCCGATCTCCACGTTCGGCGCCTTGCTGAAGGGCACCTTTGATTGATGCTGCTTTGCTGATTAAATCAGCCATAATAGAATACCACAAAGAGGACGGAAGTGCAAGATGAATCGCAAAAAAACCGTGCTAAGCTCATGAAAAAAGTGTACAGGTTCCGCTCCGCCCATTGAATCTGCCGACAGAAAATGGTAAAATAGGACCATTGAAACCAACCGACGAGGAGGAATGACTTTTGAATATCTGCATTTTGATGGGAAGTCCGCGTCCGAAGGGAAATACGGCGGCGCTTCTTGCACCTGTGAAAGAAGAACTGAAAAAAATGGGCCATACCTGGACGGAATTCGCCCTCTATGAAAAGCATATCGAGCCGTGCATCGCATGCCGTCATTGCCAGAAGGACTGGAGCAAGTTTGGCTGCGTGCATCGGGATGACATGCAGGAAATTTTCGATGCGGTGCTGGACTGCGACCTTCTGCTGCTGGCCACGCCGATCTATTCGCTTTACTGCACGCCGCCGCTGAAGGCTGCGCTGGACAGGCTGGTTTACGGCATGAACAAATATTACGGCGAAGCCTGGGGCCCGTCTCTGTGGGAGGGAAAGCCTGTGGCGCTGCTGGCAACCTGCGGCTATCCGCTGGAAAAGGCTGTGGATCTGCTGGACGAAGGCATCCGCCGCTACTGCAAACATTCCAAACTAGTTTACGCGGGCATGACCGCCGCCCGCCAGAGGAAATATGGAGAAGACTTCATGACAGAGGACGTGACGGCCCAGGCCCGTGCTTTTGCACGGCAGCTGGAGGAAGCTATGCAGGCGGCAAAGAAAAACACTGCGGAGGGTGACCATGCATAAAAAACTCGACATACAGATTGCGGACCCGTCGGGCAACATCACGATTTTCGTCCGCACGCCGGTGGAACGCAGGCATTATCAGCAGGTGGCCGGACAGCTTCTGGCCGAGGAAGACTACGGCGCCGAGCAGGTGGCGTTCATTTTGCCGGGTTCCGATTCTTCGCAAAATCCATCCTCCGGGGTTTCGGACTGCACGCCGGAGATTGCCGGGGATCCGGGCTGCATGCCGGAGATCGATGGTGCTCCGGTTGTCGATGGCAGCATGGAGATGTGCGGGCTGGAGTTTTGCGGCAATGCTTCCCGGGCTTTCGGCCTGATGCTGGCCAGTGAAGCGGGGGAAACCGGTCATGTGTCGAAACGAATCCGGGTCAGCGGCTGCGATGCGCCCCTGACCGTGGAACTTGACATGGAAACAAGCCGGGCCAAAATCCGCATGCCGGATCCTCTCTCCTGCGAAGTGCAGGGCGATCGGACCGTGGTGGATCTGGGCGGGATTCTCCATATCATCGTGGAAGCACCGAAGACGGAAGGCAGTTCCACGGAGGAACAGCAGACGGAAATGGAACGGACTTTCGGCAAAATCCGAAGTGACATTTACCGGACCATGGATCCTCCGGCGCTTGGCGTCATGTTCTGGGACAGCGCCGAAAAAAAACTGACCCCCGTCGTCTACGTGAAAGACGTGGAGACGGTATATTTTGAGGGATCGTGCGGCTCCGGGACCACCGCCTGCGCAGCAGCCTTTTCCATGGGAAAACCGGACGGGACTTACAGCTGGTCCATCCCGCAGCCTGCGGGCGTCATCGACGTGACGGCGGAGGTGAAGGACGGCCGGGCGCAGGCCATATACATCGACAGCCAGGTGAAACTGGGCGAAATCATGACAACAGAGGTAGAGATAGAAGATGAAGAATAGTACGCAGCAGATCATACGGATTTTGATGGTAATTGCAGGGAATGTGATTTATGCCCTGACGGTGCAGCTGTTCCTTTTGCCGGGGAACCTGATCACGGGGGGCAGCACGGGAATCGCTCTGGCGGTGCATCATTTATGGGGACTGCCGGTGTCGGCGACAGTGATGGTGTTTAATGTGGCCATGCTGATTGTGGGATTTCTGCTGCTGGGGAAGGCTTTCGCCCTGACGACGATTCTGAGTACCTTTACCTATCCGATCGCATTGGAACTGCTGGGGCAGATTCTGCCGGCCGGCGGGCTGACGGATGATGTGCTGCTGTGCACGATTTTTTCGGGACTTGGGATCGGCATCGCGGTGGGTGTTGTGATCCGGGCGGGTGCGTCGACGGGAGGTATGGACATTCCGCCGCTGGTGCTGCAGAAGTTTTTCCGGATTCCGGTGTCGGCCAGCCTGTACGTGTTTGATACCTGCATTTTGTTGCTGCAGGCCATGTTCAGCGACATGACTCGAATCCTGTACGGTATCCTGCTGGTGATGATCTACACCATGGTTATCGACCGGCTCATGCTCATGGGGACGACCCAGACGGAAGTGAAAATCATCAGCAGCCATTCGGAGGAGATCCGGCAGGCGGTGCTGGAGCAGCTGGACCGGGGCATCACCATGCTGGACGGCAGAACCGGCTATCTGGGGCAGGAAATGGAGATGATTTTCACGGTAATCTCCAATCGGGAGCTGCCGCGGATTGAAAAGATCGTCCATGCCATCGATCCGGAGTGCTTCATGGTGGTGAGCAAAATCAGCCAGGTCAGCGGCCGGGGCTTTTCCATGAAAAAGGAGTACCGGTGATTCCGCAAGGCAAAAGGGACGCCAACCGAACCGATTCAAATCGATTGGCGTCCCAGAGCCTGTACTGAGCATAGTATAAATATAAAAAACTGGTAATTATATAAAATACATGCAGGAATATAGTGGAAAATTGGCAATGAGGCAGGGAAAAACGAGAGAATAATCTTTATTTTTGCATGTATTTTGGTTGAAAAATGATTTCACGGGACGCCAATCGAATCAAATTGACTCAATTGGCGTCCTTTTTTGCTTGCGCAAACTTTTCGATGAAAGAATTTCGTTCTTTTGGGCATACTACCAGAAAAAAGGAGAGCGGAGCATGAAGAGTTTCTGGCAGTGTGTGCTGGTTTTTCTGCTGTTTTTCATCGCAGCCGCGGCGGTGATCCAGGTGGACCGGCAGTGCAGGGAGATGACGGGGATGGGCGGCAGCGTAACGGCATTTGCAGATGAGGCGGCAGCCGCAGCGGTGCAGACAGCCGGCCGTATGGTGCAGTCCGCCGGCCGTGCAGTGGAGTCCGCCGGCCATGTGGTGCAGAAAGCCGGCCGTGCAGTGGAGTCCGCCGCGGCTTCTGCGGAATTTATCGTTGAAAAAGTAGGCTTTTTGGGGTAAAATAGTATGTTAGGAAAGTATTATTTCCTGACATACTTTTTTTGAGAGGAAAACCAATGGACTATCAGAAATATATCAGAAACTTCAGCATTATCGCCCACATCGACCACGGCAAATCCACCCTGGCCGACCGGATCATCGAGAAGACCGGTCTGGTGGCCCAGCGGGATATGAAAGAACAGTTCCTGGATAACATGGATCTGGAGCGGGAGCGGGGCATCACCATCAAGCTGCAGACCACCCGCCTGGTGTTCAAGTCGAAGGATGGAAACGAATACATTTTCAACCTGATCGACACTCCGGGTCATGTGGACTTCACCTACGAGGTATCCAGAAGCCTGGCGGCCTGCGAAGGTGCTGTGCTGGTGGTGGACTCCACCCAGGGTGTGGAGGCACAGACCATGGCAAACGTGTATCTGGCCCTGGAAGAGGATCTGGAGATTCTGCCGTGCCTCAATAAGATCGACCTGGCCAGCTCAAGGCCGGAGGAGACCAAGGAAGAAATTGAGGAAATGATCGGCATCGATGCGTCGGAGGCACCGCTGGTATCCGCTAAGGAGGGCATCGGCATCGAAGACCTGCTGGAAAAGATCGTGGAAACGATCCCGGCACCCACCGGCGATCCGGAAGGCAAGCTGAAAGCCCTGATTTTCGATTCCGTATACGATAACTATAAAGGGGTGGTCATCTACACCCGCGTCTTCGACGGACAGGTGAAGGTGGGCGACATGATCCGCCTGATGAACACCAATAAGAAATATGAAGTCACCGAAGTGGGCGTCATGGCACCGGGCCATGTGCCGACCAGATCCCTGCGGGCCGGTGAAGTAGGATATATCTGTGCATCCATCAAGCAAGTAAAAGACGCCCGGGTGGGCGACACCATCACCCTGGATAAAGACCCGACGGCGGAACCGATGCCGGGCTACAAGAAGGTTCAGTCCATGGTATACTGCGGAATCTATCCGGCAGAAGGCGAAAAATATGAAAGCGTCAAGGATGCCCTGGAAAAGCTCCAGGTCAACGATGCGGCCTTCCTGTTTGAGCCGGAAACATCCACCGCACTGGGCTTTGGCTTCCGCTGCGGGTTCCTGGGACTTCTGCACATGGAAATCATCGTGGAACGTCTGGAACGGGAATTCGGACTGGCCGTCATCACCACATCCCCGAGCGTTGTATACCGGGTGGTGCTGAAAGACGGCACGGTGGAAATGATCCAGAACCCGACCAATCTGCCGGACATCACGGAAATCGACCGGATCGAAGAGCCCATCGTAAAAGCGGACATCATGATCCCGAAGGAATATGTGGGTGCCATCATGGAGCTCTGCCAGGAACGGCGGGGCAAGATGATCCACATGGAATACATTACAGAAACGAGAGTGCAGCTCCACTACGAGATGCCGCTGAACGAAGTCATCTACGACTTCTTCGATGCGCTGAAATCCAAGACCAGAGGCTACGGTTCCCTGGACTACGAGTTCATCCGCTACGAAAAATCCCAGCTGGTGAAGCTGGACGTGCTGCTGAACAAAGACCTGGTGGACGCCTTCTCCATGATCGTCCACGAATCCAAGGCCTATGCCCGCGGCCGCTTCGTCTGCGAGAAGTTGAAGGAGATCATCCCGATGCACCAGTTCGAAGTACCGATCCAGGCGGCCATCGGACAGAAGGTTATCGCCCGGGAAACCGTCAAGGCATACCGCAAGGACGTTATCGCCAAGTGCTACGGCGGCGATATTACCCGAAAGAAAAAGCTGCTGGAAAAGCAGAAGGAAGGCAAGAAGCGGATGCGCCAGTTCGGTACGGTGGAAGTACCGCAGGAGGCCTTTACCGCAGTGCTGAAATATGATGAAAACAAGTAATCCGGCCGTCGCAGCGCATGCGGCGCGGCCGGGAAGGAAGCCGCTGGGCCTCTACCTCCACATCCCCTTCTGCCTGCAGAAGTGCGGATACTGCGATTTTTATTCCGAGGCAGGGCTGCCGGACGACCTGAAAAAGGCCTATGTGGAGGCCCTTTGCCGGGAGATCGGGTCATACGGACACCAGCTTTCCCCGGAGTATACGGTGGATACGGTGTTTCTCGGTGGAGGCACTCCCAGCATTCTGCCGTCCCACCTGACAAAATCCA
>JBJESY010000009.1:0-5629 GCA_051883035.1 Anaerovoracaceae bacterium
GTTTCACCGGTCAGGCTGGTGCACTGAGACACGGTATCTCCAGAGCTCTGTGCGTAGCTGACAAGGAAGCATTCAGAGCACCTCTGAAGGCTGCTGGTTTCTTAACCAGAGACCCGAGAATGAAGGAAAGAAAGAAGTACGGTCTGAAAAAGGCAAGAAGAGCAAGCCAGTTCTCCAAGAGATAATTGGTGCCCTCGGTACAATTTCACAATTCAGAAGAAACAGACCCTCCCAAGGTTTATGCCCGGGAGGGTTTTCTGTTGCAGAAAAGTCTCCTTTCGCCACAGTTCGACGGAAGCTGATATGAAACACAAATGATTCGTAAAAAAATACGTTGCATTTACGTTTTTTCCGTGATACGATAAATGTAGCATAAAGCAGCATAAAATTGGAGGTATGTTATGAGAGAACACAAATATTTGGAATTCAAATCAGAGGTTTCAAATACATTCTTAAAAACAGTAAGTGCCTTTGCTAATTTTAATGACGGCGAAATACTATTTGGAGTCGATGATGAGGGGAAGACGTGTGGCGTTGATCATCCGGACAAAGTCTGCCTGGATATAGAGAACCGGATTAACGACAGCATTTCGCCGAAGCCTGATTTTGAACTGCAGATTGAATCGGGCAATATTATCAAACTTACCGTTCATAAAGGAGAATATACTCCTTATATGTATAAGGGGAAAGCATACAGACGGAGCGATACTGCCTCCATTGAAGTTGATCAGGCAGAACTGAAAAAACTGATTTTGAACGGATCAAATCTGTGTTTTGAATCGCTTTCCTGTGGGGAAAAAGAGCTTTCTTTCCGCTTGCTTGAAAAGAAAATGCAGGAAAAGATGGGTATAAAGGAGCTAACGGAAGATATTCTTCGTACATTGGGCCTCTACACAGAAAGCAGAGAATATAACAATGCAGCGGCTTTGCTGGCTGATAAAAACAGTTTTTATGGTGTTGATATTGCACGTTTTGGGAATTCCATAAGCGAAATCATGGACAGGGTAACCATTGAGAAAGAATCTGTCCTGAAACAGTTTGACAAAGCGATGGAAGAATATAAACGATATTATCAGTGCGAAGAGATAACAGGAATTGAACGTAAAACGAAAGAGTTTATACCAGAGGCTGCATTCCGTGAGGCAGTTGCAAATGCATTGGTTCACAGAAACTGGGATATGAATTCTCATGTCCGTATTTCTCTGTTTAAAGACAGGATTGAAATAAAGTCTCCGGGAGGACTTCCAAAGGGAATCACGGAAGAAGAGTATCTGAATGGGGAAATATCATGTCTTCGAAATCCTGTTTTAGGCAACGTGTTCTTCCGGATGCATTATATAGAAATGTTTGGAACCGGAATCAGACGAATTATGGAGTCATATGAAGAAGCTACTTTAAAGCCACAGTTTCACATTACAGAGAATGTCATCAGTGTGATTCTACCAGTACTGAAAAATACCTATGAAGTAACTGCAGATGAAGAGAAAATCATCAATTCATTAAAAATGAGAAGCCTTCTTGCCAGCAGTGAAGTTGCAGCATATACCGGTTTCAGCAAGGCGAAGACGATCCGTCTGCTGAATTCTCTGATAGAAAAAGGGTATGTGGAATGCCGTGGAAACGGCAGAGGTACGAAGTATTGCCTGTCCTGATATAGCAGAAATGAGGAAAGAAACATGATTAAACCATATAAGAACAATCTGCCGCAGCTGGCAGAGCAGGTATATATCGCAAAAAATGCATCGGTAATCGGCAATGTGACGCTGGGAAAGCGGGCTTCTGTCTGGTTCGGCACGGTGATTCGAGGGGACAACGCCGCAATCACCATCGGAGAGGACACAAACATTCAGGATAATTCCACGCTCCACTGCGCGCCTGGCATGCCCCTTCAGATAGGATCCCGGGTGACGGTGGGCCATAATGTAGTACTGCACAGCTGCACGGTGGAAGACGACTGCCTCATCGGCATGGGTGCAGTGATTATGAATCATGCCGTAATCGGAAAAAACTCCATCGTCGGAGCAGGGGCGCTGGTGACGGAGGGAAAAGTGTTTCCGGAGAATTCGCTGATCGTCGGTTCACCGGCGAAGATGAAACGGCAGCTGACAGAAGCAGACTTGGCAGCCATCCGGCAAAGTGCTGAAGAATATCTGCAGCTTGCGAAAGAATATGAGGATGCGTACGCAATTTAGAACTTGAGAAACCTTGACCGCAGTGATATGCTGAGAAGCAGGGAGGAAGAAAATGCACACGATCATCAGCAACATTTTACCCGTATTTTTCATCATAGCCATAGGCTTTTTCGCCAATCGGAAAGGGATCCTTCCCAATGGGGCGAATAAATATCTGGTGGATCTGGTTATGTTGGTAACCTGTCCCTGCCTGATTCTCAGCTGCATGCTGGATCAGGAAATGAATCCGGCTCTGATGGAAAACACCATATGGATGTTTGTGGGGTCTGCAGCCTTTTTCGTGGTGTTTTACTTCATTTCCAAGCTGTTTATTCTGAAAATAATGAAAATCCCCGCAGAGCAGGATGCAGGCGTGTACATGCTTATGTACACGACGGTAAATAACGGATTCATCGGATTCCCTGTAACCCTTGCAATTTTTGGAGAAGAAATCTTCTTCTACATGGTAATCTTCCAGATTATGCTGATCGTGTATGTGTATTCGCTGGGGATTCTCCAGGTGAATTACGGCAGCCCGCGGGTATCGGACCTGAAAGGCATGCTCCGGGCTATGATGAACACCTGCACAGGGGCGACGCTGTTGAGCGTGATTCTGCTGCTTCTGGGAATCCGGCTTCCTGAAGTGATCTTTCGAACGGTGGATCTGGTGGGAAGTGCCACGACACCGGTTTCCATGCTGGTGGTAGGCATGCAGCTTGGGAACAGTAATTTCCGTCAGGTGTTTGGAAACAGGAGGCTGGTATCCGTCACTGCGGTGAAGATGCTCTCTGTACCGATTCTGACGTTCCTTCTGGTCAACTGGCTTCCGATTTCTGCCCCGCTGAAAATTGCACTGGTATTCGGTGCAGCGTTTCCGGTATCGGTTTCCGCAGTACCGATTTCCAGTATGGAAGAAAAAAATGCAGTGCTGGCCGCAGAGGGCGTGGCACTCTCCACCCTGCTGTCAATGGTAAGCCTGCCGGTTGCAGCACTGCTACTGACGGCATTCTACTTATAAAACACTATTTTCAATAATCTACGCAACAGAGAAGGCATTAAAATATGAAACTATTCAGCCAGAACAATCAGTTAATGACAGAGGGCAGCATTCCGCGGCACCTGATCCGGTTTGCCATCCCGCTGCTCATAGGAAACTTCCTCCAGCAGTCCTATCAGCTGGTGGACATGGTCATCGTGGGCCGCTGCATCGGTGACGGCGGCATATCCATCGCGGCAGTAGGTGTCGGAACGTCCTTTCTGGGTATGATGATCGGTCTGTTCATGGGATTATCTACGGGAGCCGGCATCGTCATCTCCAGGGCCTATGGGGCAGGGCGCACGAAACGGGTAAAGCACAGTATCCAGGTGGCACTGCTGCTGGCAGCGGCTGTAGCGGTGCTCATTACAGTGGCAGCCATCGGAAGCTGCGACTGGATCCTGACCCTGCTGCATACGACAGATGATATTTTTGATCTGGCCAGTCTGTATCTGAAGATCTATGCCCTGGGCTTCGTGCCTCAGCTGGTGTATAATATGGGTACTTCCGTGCTGCAGGCCCTTGGCAATTCCACATCGCCGCTGACCTTTCTGGCGGTGACCTGCATTCTCAACGTGATTCTTGATCTGGTGTTCATGGGGGCGCTGCATCTGGGGGTAGGCGGTGCGGCTGCGGCCACGGTTCTGTCTCAATGCGCAGCCATGATTCTCGTTCTTCGCAAAATCTATCAGTCCGACGTGATGAAAGTGCCGGGGGAGAGGATTTTGGAAGGAAGGGGGATGACGGAAAGCCGGTGGATTCTTGTGACCATCATCCGCTACGGCGTGCCCATTGCGATTCAGCAGCTGACCATGAGCTTTTCCAACATGATTCTGCAGGGGCATATCAACCTGCTGGGAACGACAGCAATTGCCTCCTGGAGCATTCTTGGCAAAATCGACGGCTTCATTCTGCTGCCGGTATCCA
The DNA here is from genome assembly GCA_051883035.1 of Anaerovoracaceae bacterium. Taxonomy (GTDB): domain Bacteria; phylum Bacillota; class Clostridia; order Peptostreptococcales; family Anaerovoracaceae; genus RGIG7179. Next base: position 4,135 of record JBJESY010000009.1, read on the forward strand.
GCTTCAGTATGGCCATGACTACTTTCACGGGACAGAACTACGGCGCCCGGCAGCTTGGCCGGATCCATGAGGGAAAGCGCAGTGTCACCTTCATGTCCGTGGGAACCACGGTGATACTGAGTGTGGCCTGCGTACTGCTTTGTGAACCGATCGTACATATTTTTGACGGATCGGCTTCTATTGTCGAGATGACCAAAGACATGGCATGGCATATGCTGCCGTTTTACTTTACGCTTGCCGTGATCCGGATTTACACGGGACTGTTCAACGGACTGGGAAGACCGCTGCTGGGGTCGGTGACCATGATCTTCTGCATGTGCGTGATTCGTGTGACGGCAGTTACCGTGCTGTTTCCGGTATTTCATTCCACCATGGCCATCTATATTGCTTATTACGCATCCTGGTTTTCCTGCATGCTTCTGCTTATGGCAGAGTACAGGTTGATCATCCGGAAACAGATTTTGGAGGGAGACACAAATGACACAGCCAAATGATTATAAAAGTCAGAAAGAAGAGATATTCCAGCACTGGGAAACATTTTTTGACAGCATCATTGAAAGAAAGCTGGCCCATGATAATTACCTTCTGCGGGGAATTGAACCGCCGAAGGATCTGATTGCGCCGGAAATTGCGGAATCCTGGAAGAGAAGTCTGCAGTACGGCCTGGATCCGAAGCACATTGACCCGGTCTATTTGCCGCCGGAAGCTTTGCAGAAGAAAATGAAGGAATGGCAGCCCCTGCTCAACGCTGCGGACCCTCTTCTGGAAGAATTCGCCGAGCAGTTTACGTCGAATCTGTTTACGGTAGATTTGTATGATGCAGACCTGTGCCTGATCAAGATGTACGGAAGACCTTCTGAGCTGAAAAAGCGTCCGTCTCACATCATGCCGGGCCTGCTCCGTTCGGAAGAAGTCTGCGGCACCACATCCATGTCTTATGCCCTGCAGCGGCGGGAAGCCGCACAGCTGATCGGCGGAGAACATTTCGCCGACGAAATGTGCGAAAATGTATGTACAGCAGTGCCGATTCTGTTTGAGGGAAAATGTGTCGGACTGATTAATGTGGTGGAACGCCAGTGGAAGATGGATACCAGAACCATGGGCACCCTGGTCAGCCTGGCCAAGCTGGTGGAATATAACTATGAGCAGCAGAAGCTGCGGGAAGAACTTGGTCGGGAGGCGTCGCTGAACGAAGGCATTATTAAATCTATTCCGGATGGACTGATGGTGATTTCGGCAGACGAAGTGGTTACGAAAGTCAATGCGGCAGGCTGTAAGCTGCTGGGGATGAGCCGCAGTGCGGTGGAAGGAAAAAGGGTGGACGCCCTTTTTGGAGCCCGTAATCCGTTCCGTGCGGTACTTCGCCTTGGGATTCCTATCCGGGATCAGGAGATATCACTGGAAATCGGCGGCAATATGAAGCGATTTATCGGAAATGTGCAGCCGGTCAGCGTCAATAACGAGATCATCCAGCTGGTGGTCACCATCCGGGACA
>JBJESY010000010.1:0-3665 GCA_051883035.1 Anaerovoracaceae bacterium
GGAGGAATTCTGAAGCCTCTTTTTTTCTGGTTTTTCATTTCCTCGCAGTTTGCGGTGGGCTTGCGGTGGTTCCACCGGATTTCGGTAGGCTTGCAGCGGTTTGACGGGATGCGGTTTTCCAAATCTGCCGAAAAGTTTTCAAAAAGAAAACTTTTCAGGCTTTTCGGAAAACATGTAATGTGATTGCAGTATATTATTTCCATATCTGTTATGGCGGTGGATAGAATGTGCGGATATTCCTTTGCTTTATGCAGTTTTCGACACGAAATACTATCATTTTGTTTGACGAGTGCGCTGACCATGAAGGAAAGTTTTCCAAAATGCCCGTTTTGTTTTCAAAAAGAAAACTTTTTCGCGATTTTGGAAAACCGGGCAACCCATTTCAGAAAACCGGGCAGCCCACTTCAGGAACGAGGCAGAACTTTTTCTGCATTTCTGCGAGTGTTTTTCGCCAATCCTTCGTACTATAGATGACTGGTCAGTCAGAACGGAAACGAGGTGGACGGTTTGAATGAGAAAAAACTGATAGAAGGGATCCGAAACAGGGACGAGAGTGCGGCGGCGTATGCCATCGACCGATATTCCCGCCTGCTCTGGTCTGCGGCTGCGCCGGTTCTCCAAAACATCGGCACGGCAGAGGATCTGGAGGAGTGCGTGGCGGATGCGTTCGTCTATCTGTGGGAACATCCGGAAAAATTCGATCCGGCGCGGGGCAGTCTGAAATCCTGGCTGGCAATGATCGCCAGATCCAGAGCCATCGACCGGTACCGGCAACTGGTGAAACAGCAGACGGTCTCCATGGAAGATGTGTTGCTGCAGACGGAAATGATCCCGGAAGCTTCGGGGCTGGAGGAAGAGAGAAGAACTGTCCTGATGCAGGCCCTGGAACAGCTGACGGAGCCGGACCGGGAGATTTTGCTCCGAAGATACTATTTCGACCAGAAGCCAAAGGAAATCGCCAAAGCCACCGGCCTGACGGTGAAACAGGTGGAAAACCGCCTCTACCGGACGAAGCAGCGGCTGCGGGAAACACTGACGGAGGTACAGGATGAATTTTAACCGGAAACATAAAACGAGAATACAGGGGATTTTTGAGGAGAAGACAGGGGCGATGCTTCGGAGCGGACGGAAGGTTTCTGCGCAAAATCCGTTCCGCCGGCGGCTTGCGTTGATGCTGGCGTTGGTATTGGTCTGCTGTTTTACGACAGGGGGACTTGCAGTAAGCCGGTTCAGTTCTCTGGAGGAGGACGATCTGGCGCTGGCTGCCGTTTATGAAGGGGACGGCATCGTGCAGATTACGGTGGAAAACCGGTCAGACAAGGACCTGGACTTTGAAGAACAGCTGAAGGTCATGCAGTGGAACACTTCGAAAGAAGTGGAACCGACGGAAGACGGCGATGTGATTTTTCTGGGAACTTCCATTCCGGCAGGGGAGACCGGAACCATGACCATCAATCTGTCGCTGGCATACGACATGCAGCTTTTGGAAAAGCCACTGGAAAATGGAGATCACTATTATCTGGTACTGACCAACAACGGTTTTCTGTTGGGTCAGGACTGGCACTGCAGCGTGGCCTTCAGTGGAAACCGTCAGGCAGGAGAGAGCACAGCAGCCGAGCCAGAAACGTCAGGCAGCGCTGAAACGTCAGACAGCGCTGAATTGTCAGGCAGTGTGAAAGCGGAAACGAAGATTGATCCGGCGGTTCTGCAGCGAATCCCGGCGCAGCTGCGGTTCTATTTCGAGACGGACAGCTTTGGCACAGAGAACCGAAGCAGAAGTGCAGGAGAATACGTGGAGGCGGTCAGTCAGTATCTGCTGCCGTATGGAGACCGGGTGCTGATGCCGGTGACACCGTACGATCCGCGGCTCATTGTAAATACAGACAATCCGGAGCAGGTGACCTTCGATGAAAGAGTGGACGCAGACCGGCAGTATCTGCTGACCGGTGAGCATCTACATTCTGTGGACGCTTGGTTCAAGATGATCGGCCGATATCCGATGGATGAAGCGCTGATACTGGAGGCATACATTCCGGACGGACGGGGCAACTTGAACGATGGTTTCATCGGCGTGCCGCTGCTGTATATGGTGACCTATGAAACATCTGCCATCCGGGAAGACAGTCTGGCCTTCCTGTACGGTCAGCTGCTGGATTTCACGGAGATGGAAACGTATAAGATTTACGAAGATAATAAATACGCCTGCTATGAAATCAGCCCGCTGCTGTATACTGACGCAGCAGAGTATGCCAGAACCTGGCTGGAAGCTACAGGACAGGACGGGGCCTATGACGAAGCTGCAGAGCAGCGCCTGCTGAACATTTATAGCTACTATAAAGAAAACGCAGGCCGACTCATGGAGTATGTGGATTAGCACAACGGACTCAGAATAAAGACAAACCTTGTACAGCCCGGAAAAACATGATAGAATTTCCTATATAGAAGGCAAAGGAGAATGCTTCGATATGAATTTATGGGAGATCTATCATCGTGAGATTCCGGGCTTTTTGCGTGAGGCGGCGGAGACGGAGGTCATGCAGCGTCTGAAACATGTGGGCATGAACTGCGGCTGTGAATATACGTCGTTTCCGCAGTTTCAAAATTGCGGGCCCTATTCCCGGTTTGATCACAGCATGGGGACAGCACTGATCGTCTGGCACTTCACGGAAGACCGCACGCAGGCCATGGCAGGTCTGCTTCACGATATTGCCACACCGGTTTTCGCCCACGTCATCGACTTCCTCCGTGGGGATCATATGAAGCAGGAGTCCACGGAAGAGGGAACGAGGTCAGTGATTTCCGGTTCCGCAGAGCTGCAGCAGATACTTGTCCGACTACGGTCTGACCACGGATGCGGTCTGCGATTATCATATGTATCCGGTGGCAGACAATGATTCGCCGAAGCTTTCTGCGGACCGGCTGGAATATACCCTGGGAAATCTGGTGAATTACGGATTTGCAGCACGTTCACAGGTAAGGGATTATTATCAAAATCTGCTGGCCCGTCCCAATGAAACCGGCGAGATGGAGCTGCAGTTCCGGGATCGAGAGACGGCATTTTCCTTCTGCCGGGGCATGCTGCAGTGTGCCAGGGTGTATGTATCGGAGGAAGACCGATATGCCATGGAAATGCTGGCAGAGCTGCTGCGGGATGCGATCCATGGTGGCGCGCTGGCGGAAAACGACCTGTATGCTACGGAGCCGCAGGTGATTGAAAAGCTGAAGTGTTCTGAGAAATTTGCAGAAAGGTGGGAATGGTACTGCGGACTGAATCGGATGCTGCGGGCTGAACATCCGGGGAAAGAGAACACCTGGCGGCAGATCTTTGCGAAGAAACGGTACATCGATCCGCTGGTTCTGGGAGAAGGCAGGGTGTCGGAAATATCGGGAGCGGTGAAAGAAAAATACACGGAATTTCTGGAAGAAACACAGCATGTATGGCTGCTTGGAACATCCCTCTGATTTTACGCAAAAATATGTGGATAACTTTCCATTGACAAATGGTATACAGCCTGTTCAATATTGAAATTTCAACGAATATGTGAATTAGATTTATCCACATGATGATATGAATAGAATTGTATACAATTATGACAAACCATGTGGATAAACATGATTATCCTTGAAATTCAGACAGTTCTGGCATGTTGAAAAAAACACTTCAA
>JBJESY010000010.1:3765-5598 GCA_051883035.1 Anaerovoracaceae bacterium
ACATGATTATCCTTGAAATTCAGACAGTTCTGGCATGTTGAAAAAAACACTTCAAGGGGATAAAGTGGTTTACATAATGCAGAAGCAGGGCATGACGATATATGCCCTGTTTTTTGTATTCTTGTTGTTGACAAATGTAAACACAGCATGTTATAATCTGGTTACAGATGTAGACAAATCAGGAGGGCGAGAGTATGAATCTGACCGATGCGGAATGGAATGTAATGGAATGTTTGTGGGAGAAATCACCGCGAACCGGGCGGGAAACCACAGAATGGCTTGAGGAGAAGATGGGATGGAGACGCAGCACGACGCTGACACTTCTGCGGCGTATGGAGAAAAAGGGGGCAGTTGCCGGCGATAACGATGCAGAGGAAGGTGTGAAGATGTTTCGGCCCCTGATTCAGCGGGAAGACGCTGCATTGGAGGAAACGGAAAGCTTTCTCAGCCGTGTCTATCACGGCAGCGTAAGCCTGATGGTCAATTCGCTGACGCAGAAGCAGGCTTTGCCGCAGGAAGAAATCGATGAACTGTATGAACTGCTGAAAAAGATGGAGAAAGGGGAACGCAACGATGGGGAATGAATGCAACCTGAAAAAGAAAGTTGGCAGTTGTACAAAGAGACAGAAAATAGCCGTTTGCGCTTTGATCGCCATAATCCTGCTTGTCGCTGCGGCAGCGCTGGTGATATTCACCGGTGCCGGCAACGATGTATTCTATGACTTGCTGCAGAGCACCGATGCATCGCAGATTCGGCAGATTGTGGTTCTGAAGGCGCCAATGACAAGTAATCTCTCTTACCTGGCAGCAGACATTACAGAAATCGAAGACGGGGAGACGACCGGAAAGGACCAACTGATCGACATTCTGCATGGACTGAGACGATCCGATTTGAAACTAGGTTCGTCAGAATATGACGGAGCTTCGATTGGTGCTCTGACGCTGGAAACGGAAGACGGGACAGAAGGTGCTATACGGAAGATCGTTTTCAGCCTGATGGAGGATGGCAGTATAGAAGTGTATTCAGATCCGGAAACAGACAAAATCCTCTACAGCGCGTCCGCTGAAGGCAAGGCATGGTGGATTGACAGCCCGGAACTGGCAGATTTCATCGATCGGATGGCCGACAGAAAGGCCCCTGAAATGGAACAGGAAATGATGTCGTTTCTTCAGATCGTAAGTGCAGATGATTGTATCATTGACGGTGAAGCTTCGGACGAAGTTGACAGAAAACAGATTATGGACTATCTGAACCGTTTGGGAAAAGAAGGGGTTGCGGTGAAGATGACGGAATCCATTCAGGACTTCAGCTTCCTGCGGCTTTCACTGGCAGGAAATGAAACCGGAAACTGGAAATGGATTGAGATTGGATGCAGTCCGCAGCAGGAGAATCTTGTCTGTGTGAAATGCGGAACCAGTGCAGACTCTGATATCGAATTCGGGCTTCTGTATTTTCAGGATGAAAATCTGAATCAGTAAAATGTATGACGGGGGTAACAATATGTTTGAGTGGGTAATCAGTACAAGTCTTCTTATCGTGATTGTAATGGTTCTCCGGCAGCTGCTGAAGGACAGGATCCGTCCATGGGTCCGGTATGCCCTGTGGCTGGTGGTGCTGGCACGGCTGCTGGTACCGTTTCAATTTGGAGAATTTGATTTCAGCATGATGAATGCAGTGGAGCAGTTGCCGGTGGTGCAGGAAATAGACCGTATGCGGAATGTGGATCAGATTGCGCATATGGATGACGGCAGTGTGGAAGGATATGATCTGTCCGGCCTGTCTGCAGATACACCGCAGATTGTGGCAAGGAACAAAACGGAGCAGGAATTTGA
>JBJESY010000011.1:0-5578 GCA_051883035.1 Anaerovoracaceae bacterium
ATCTGCCTATGTTTGAGCACGTGGACCTGATCCAGGTGGGTGCACGGAACATGCAGAATTTCGAGCTGCTGAAGGAACTGGGAAAGATCGACAAGCCGATTTTGCTGAAGCGGGGCATGGCCAACACCATCAAAGAGTGGCTCATGAGTGCGGAATACATCATGGCCGGCGGCAACGAAAACATCATTTTATGTGAGCGGGGCATCCGGACTTTCGAGACATATACGAGAAATACGCTGGATCTTTCGGCGATTCCTGTGCTGAAGGAACTGACCCATCTGCCGGTCATCGTGGATCCGAGTCATGCCACGGGGGTGGCGCGGTATGTGAAGCCTATGGCGCTGGCTGCGGTGGCTGCGGGAGCCGACGGGCTGATGATCGAGGTGCATAACAATCCGTCCAAGGCCCTTTGCGACGGGGCACAGTCTCTGACGCCGGCACAGTTTGCTGACGTAATGGCGGGCGTGCATCAGCTTCGCGAGGTGATGAAATGACAGAGACAGGCAAAACGCAGGAAATGACCGTCGGCGTGGTTGGTCTGGGGCTCATTGGCGGTTCGGTGGCCAAGGCATATAAGGCGGCAGGTTATCGGGTGCTGGGGGCGGACCGGGATACGAAGATTCTGGGCTTTGCCCGGCTGGCGAGAGTCATCGACGAGGTGCTGGAGCCGGAGACCAATCTGGGCCAGTGCGATCTGGTGTTTCTGGCAGCCTATCCGGGCGCCGTCATTGAATATGTGAAGGAAAACGCCGGCCGGTTCAATAAAGACGGGCTGGTCATGGATTGCTGCGGCGTGAAGAAGGCGGTCTGCGAGGCCTGCTTCCCGGTGGCCGAGGAATACGGTTTTACCTTCGTGGGCGGTCATCCCATGGCAGGCACCGAGCGGTCCGGGCTGAAAGTCTCCCGTGCCGATCTCTTTCAGGGGGCGTCCATGGTGGTGGTCCCGCCGATGTTCGACGACATCCGGCTGCTGGCCCGAGTGAAGGAGGCACTGAAGCCCATGGGGTTTGCCCGGTTCAAAATCACCCGTGCGGACCATCATGACCAGATGATCGCGTACACTTCCCAGCTGTCCCATATCGCATCCAACGCCTTCGTCAAGAGTCCGTCGGCGCTGGAGGAAGAGGGCTACAGCGGCGGCAGCTTCCGGGATCTGACCCGGGTGGCCTATCTGAACGAAAAGATGTGGACCGAGCTGTTCATGTATAATAAGGAAGCGCTTTTGACCGAACTGGATATTTTGCTGGGAAGCCTGCAGGAATACCGGGACGCTATCGCGGCGGAAGACCGGGAGAGCCTGGAGCAGCTTCTGCGGGACGGCCGGGAGCGAAAAGAAGAACTGGAGAAGAAACGACCGGAGAAAAAATAATGAAAAAAACCATTCATGTAGATACAGCGCGTCCCTACGACGTGCATATCGGGGCGGGGCTGCTGGACAAACTGGCAGAGCTGCTGCCGGAAAAAATCAGAAACGTGGCGGGAAACGGCGGCAAGGCGGTCCTGCTGACGGATGAACATGTGGATCCTCTGTATGGCGACCGTACGGCGCAAAATCTGTCCGCCCTGGGTTTTCAGGTGCTGCGGACGGTGGTGCCGGCGGGAGAAACGGCGAAAAGCGGAGATTGCTATCTCCGCCAGCTTTCTTTCATGGCCGAAAATCATGTGTCCAGACAGGATGTGATTTTCGCCCTGGGAGGCGGTGTGGTTGGAGATCTTTCCGGATTTCTGGCTGCGACCTATCAGCGGGGGATTCCTTTTGTGCAGCTTCCCACCACCCTGCTCTCCGCAGTGGATTCTTCGGTAGGTGGAAAGACGGCCATCAACCTGCCGGAGGGAAAAAATCTGGTGGGAGCCTTTTATCAGCCTGCGGCGGTGATTATGGACACGGACACCATGGATACGCTGGAACCATCGGTATTTGCCGATGGATGCGCAGAGGTGATCAAATACGGTATGATCTGGGATGCGGATCTTTATGACCGGCTTGTGGAGAAGGTGCTGCCGGCATGCCGCAGCGACAAGGAACTGCTGGCGGAGATCATCGCAGCCTGCGTGGATATCAAGCGGCAGGTGGTGGTGCAGGATGAACTGGACAAGGGGCTGCGGAATCTGCTGAATTTCGGCCATACCATCGGCCATTCCATCGAAAAGAACAGCGGATTTGAAATCTCTCACGGCAGTGCGGTGGCCATGGGTATGGCCATGGTGACGAAAGCTGCGGAGAAGGACGGAATCTGTGAAGACGGTACGGCAGCCGGACTGAAGAGGCTGCTGGAAGCATACGGACTTCCGACGGAAGCACCGTTTACCACGGAGCAGCTTCTGGCAGGCATGCTTTCGGATAAGAAGATTGAAGGCAGAGAGATCAACCTGATTCTGCCGCGAAAGATCGGGGACTGCTTTATCAGTCACATGGATGTGGAGCAGGCTCAGAAACTGCTGGCAGGAGGTAGAGCATAGATGGAAGTCAGGCTGGACAACAGAAAACTCACCGGCACGGTGAAGGTCATACAGTCCAAATCCTTTGCCCACCGGATTTTGCTGGCGGCGGCTCTGTCAAAGATCACTTCCGGGATGGAAACCGAAGTGAAGCTGGAGACGGTCAGCGAGGACATGGAGGCGACCCGGCGGGTCATTGCGGCCATGGAGCGGGGCGAGGGTGTGCTGGACTGCGGTGAAAGCGGCACGACCCTGCGGTTTATGGTGCCGGTCTGCGGCGCACTGCAGGGAAGACGGCAGGCGGGAGATGCGACCGGAACGGAGAGAAAGGTTCGCTTTACCGGTCGGGGCAGACTGATGCAGCGGCCCATGGGACCTTTGTTTGAAGCTATGGCACCTCACGGCGTAAGTGCATTCTATGAAGACGGGCAGCTGGTGCTCACCGGCGGGCTGACCGCAGGGGAATACTCCATTGCAGCCAATGTGTCTTCCCAGTATATCAGCGGACTGCTGTTCGCGCTGCCCCTGCTGGAAGGAGACAGCGTGCTGAACCTGACGGGGAAGGTGGAGTCCCGCCCGTACATCGATATTACCCTGGATGTGTTGCGGCAGTTCGGGATACGGATTGAAGAGGAAGAACCGGATGCGCAGGACGCACCGGATGTGCCAGATGCACCGGAGAGCAGTGCATCCGGAGGGAACCCACCGGTTACCTGCCGGTTCCGCATTCCGGGCGGACAGGTTTACCGGGGATCGGCCTCCATGGAAGTGGAAGGCGACTGGTCCAATGCGGCTTTCTGGCTGGCGGCCGGCGCCGCAGGCGGCGGTCCGGTGACGGTGACGGGACTGAATCTCCGGTCGGTACAGGGGGATATGGCTATCTGCCAGGTACTGCGCCAGTTCGGCGCAGAGGTAGAAGAAGATGCAGCGGCAGGCAGCGTTACCTGCAGCTGCCCGGATGGCATGAAGCTTCATGGGGCGGAAATCGACGTGGCAGATATTCCGGATGCGGTGCCGGTTCTTTCGGTGGTGGCAGCAGCGGCTGCAGGTGATACCAGGATCTATAATGCGGGACGGTTGCGGATCAAGGAAAGCGACCGGCTGCAGACAGTGACCGCCATGCTGCAGGCGCTGGGCTGCCCGGTAGAAGAAGGAGAAGATTTCCTGGTGATCCACGGTCAGGGCTGCGGTGGACAAGACGGCGGAAAACGTCTGACCGGCGGCACTGTAGACGGCGCCGGAGACCATCGCATTGTCATGAGCGCAGCGGTTGCAGCAGCCATCTGCAGCGGCCCGGTGGTAATCACAGGCGCAGAAGCAGTCAATAAATCCTATCCGGGATTTTTCAGGGAGAGAGAAGCATTATGGGAAGCACATACGGAAAAAAACTGAAAATAACCATCTACGGGGAATCCCACGGCAAAGCCATCGGCATGGTGGCGGAGGGCTTTCCGGCGGGGGAAATCATAGATATGGATGAGCTGCTGGCCTTCATGGCACGGCGGTCTGCAGTGGGAAAAAAATATTCCACACCGCGGAAGGAGCCGGATATTCCGGTGTTCCTCAGCGGCGTGCTGGAGCAGGCGGTGGAGCAGCCGGTGGAACAGACGATGGAACGGCCGGGAGCAGATACGGACGGCGGCGGACAGCAGAGCGGACAAGGCGGCGGTCAGAAATACAAGATCCTCAATTCGCCGGTCTGCGTGATGATCGAAAACACCAATCAGCGATCCGGGGACTATAACAATCTGAAAGACGTGCCGCGGCCTGCCCATGCAGACTTCGCAGCCATGATGCGATACGGCTCCAATGTGGATCTGCGGGGAGGCGGCCATTTCTCCGGACGGCTGACGGCGCCGCTCTGCGCCGCCGGCGGCATGGCCAAGCAGATTCTGGAACGGCGGGGCATCACGGTGACAGCGCAGATAATTGCCGTAGGCGGCGTCAGCGGAGCGGCAGCCATGGACCCTGTGACCGGGATTCATACGGTAGACGAAGCTGGTCTGGAAGCCATGATGCAGACCATGGCGCAGGCTCAGGCGGAAGGCGACTCGGTGGGCGGCATCATCGAATGCGTGGTGGAAGGTCTGCCGGCAGGAAGCTGCGGCGACCACATGTTTGACGGCATGGAGGGCAGGATCTCTCAGGCGATATTCGGCATACCTGCCGTGAAGGGCATCGAGTTCGGCAACGGATTCGCCTGTGCATCGCTGCGGGGCAGTCAGAACAACGATCCGTTTTTTGTCGATGAGGATGGAACCGTCCGGACAAAATCCAACAACCACGGCGGCATTCTGGGCGGCATTGCCAGCGGCATGCCGGTGGTATTTCGTGTGGCAGTGAAGCCGACACCTTCCATCTTCAAGGAGCAGGACAGTGTATCCATGTCCGGCGGCTGCGATACCAAGCTGAAAATCAAAGGCCGCCATGACCCTTGCATCGTGCAGCGGGCTGTCCCGGTGGTGGAAGCGGCAGCGGCGCTGGCAGTGCTGGACGGACTGCTGGACAGCACACCGGCAGAAATGTAGGCCGGTAAGCATGCCGGCGGGCACGGACAGGCATGCAGGACGGAATCCAGAAGTAAGAGAGGAGAAAAAAGCAATGAAAATACTTGTCATAAACGGACCGAACCTGAACTTCGTGGGAATCCGGGAGCCGGAATTATATGGACACCAGACATACGCCGACTTGGTGAAGTCCATCCACGGATGGGCAGAAGAACTGGGGATAGAGGTGGAAGTCTACCAGTCCAATCACGAAGGCGATCTGGTGACGAAAATTCAGGAAGCCTATGGCAACACCGACGGCATCGTCATCAATGCGGCCGCGTATACCCATACCAGTGTAGCCATTTTGGATGCACTGAAGGCAGTGGCCATCCCGGCAGTGGAGGTTCATCTGACCGATATCCGGACACGAGAGGCCTTCCGACAGCATTCCTATGTGTCCATGGCTGCGGAAAAGATGATCTGCGGCAAGGGCTTCGACGGATACCAGGAAGCATTGGAATATTTCGTACAGAAACAGCATGGAAATGATTGACAGAATTCACTTCCGGCGGTAAGATAGAGGAGAAAGAAAAAGAGGATATGCATTTTGCCCGTGGAAACGGAGCAAAACAGATGGAACGTATTTTTTT
>JBJESY010000012.1:0-5577 GCA_051883035.1 Anaerovoracaceae bacterium
CATCATTACATAGAAGTAACTCTAGATGGGAAACTCGTTTATGAGCTGACGCCGGCGACGTCTGCCGCCTTTTCGAAAACGCCAGGCAATGAATGGGTGATTCTTCCATTAACGGACAGCGACCGGGGAAAAGAAGTCTGCATTCGTGTGATACCGGTGTATAAATCTGTAAAGAACCGGACTTTTGATTTCTATTTAGGTGCGGAGTTCTCTATCCTGTTTGGCCAGCTGCTTCGGGATCTTCCGCAGATGTTGCTGGGACAGGTCGTTTTCTGCGCCGGATTCATCTTTGTATGCGCTTCCCTCTTCAACAGTCTGAAAAGAAGAAAACAGGACGGACTGTTTTATCTGGGCGCGTTTTCGATGTTTATCGGCATCTGGAAGATTACAGACACCCGTTTTCTGCCGCTGCTCTTCTCAAAACACATCCTGCTGTTGACGTATCTTCCTCTGGCCATGCTGCTGCTGGCACCGCTGCCGCTGCTGCAGTTTATCAAGTCGATTCTTGATACCAGGAAGAATTCCCTGCTGGATGGCGCCAGCATGGTCTCGGGTCTGTCTGCTGTGGTGCTGCTCCTTCTGCAGCTGTCAGGAACGATGGATCTGCGGATGACGCTGCCGGTATGCCATGGAGTCATTATCCTGTCTGCAGTTGCGGCAACCTTTGAGCTGATCCGGTTCTGGATGAAAAATAAAAGGCATCAGAAGGCTGCATTTACGGTGGCCTGTCTGCTGGCCTGCACCCTGGGTGCCTGCCTGGATCTGCTCCTGTACTATGTGCGCAGCAACTCCACCAGCATATTGTACACCCTGACGATTTTCCTGTTTTATGTCATCGTCATGGGAGCCATGACCATGAGGGATATGAATACTCTGGCCAATATCGACCAGCATACGGGCCTGTTTAACAGAAACCGCTGCAATGAAGTGCTGGATGCGGAACTGACGGCGGACCAGAAGATCAGTGCATTTATGTTCGATGTGAATGACCTGAAGCATGTCAACGACACCATGGGACATGTGCAGGGTGACAGGCTGCTGAACCAGTTTGCAGAGATACTTCGAAATGAACTCCCAAGGGATGCCTTTGTGGGTCGGTACGGCGGCGATGAGTTTATCGCAGTGGTCAATGAAACCAGTGAAGAAGCCCTGCAGTCTATTGTAAAAAGAATCAGAACTGCAGTGGAAAGCTATAACCGGGGTGCAGCGGAGGCAGGTCTTCCGCCTCTCAGTTCAGCCTGTGGCTATGCCACTTCGGCCCAGGTGGATTTTTCATCTGACACCATGACGCTGAACGATCTTTTGCGGATGGCGGATGAAGCCATGTATGAGGATAAGAAGATTTATCATGAGAGAAAAAATCTTGATGTGAGATAAGCAAACTGTGATATACTGAAAATGACGACGAATACAGGGAGGACGGCGCAATGGTCGTCCTCTTGTGCTATAGATGCCCGTGAATAAATCAGACGGTGAGCGATTCCGGGAAGATTGGCTGGGAATAGTATATGTAGGTCATACGGATGGTGAAGAGGTCCAGAACCATGATGTTCCCTGTGGTAATCTCCTGCAGAATGATGAAGTTGGTTCCGATACCAACCAGGAAGCCAAATCGGTCTTCTACAATATTGGAACCAATCAGCTGTTCGACCCGCATATAGCGGCCGATCTGAGTGCTGAGAAATCCGGTAAAGGCCTGCACGTCAGTAACATCGATGGTCTGGGTGAAATCCAGGCCGGTCATCGGTGACTGCGGCAGCGAGATGGATGTGTCACTGGCCTGATTGCCGATGTTCTGGGTCTGTACTTCGCTGAGATACGGTGTCATTTCGCTGAATGAGATCGGATCCAGACGACGTGTCTGCTGCGGGGTCTGCTGCCACATGCCCTGACTGTCCATTTGCTGCTGCATTGGCTGCAATTCCGGCATCTGCGGCGTGCTCATCTGGGACTGCATCGGCTGATACATCGGCTGCTGCATCGGGGTGATGCGTGCCTGGACAGGGACGGCGTCCGGTTCCGGTGCAGGTTCTGAGACAGGTGCGGCTGCCGGTGCGGCTTCCGCAGCAGATGCTTTTAAGGTTTCCGGAGCGGATGCCTGCACAGCTTCCGGAGCCGATGCAGATACGATTCTGGCGTCTTCTTCAGCCGGCTGCGGCTGTGAAACGGGTGCGGAAACTACTTTCGCTTCTTCTGCGGCTGGCGGTGCATCCAGCCGGATCCGGTCGCCTATTCTGACCTGACCGGTGCGGATCATCTTCGGTGTCACGATATTGTTGCAGCAAGGTGCCATAAACTATACCTCCTGATATATCCTGCCGATGGCAGGAATGATAAATGAAACATGAAAAATACCGGCCTGCTGAGGAATCAGACTGATACCTCAGAAAGATGCCTCAGGTATCCGCATAGCGGCTGGTCGGTATGTAAAAACAGTGGTCGCCGATCCGGTTATGTATGACGCCCACATTGGTAGGGAAATAAGTGGGACAGGTGCCGCTGTAGGGGTTGAAAAAGAACAGTGAGTTGTCGATTCCCAGCAGCCTGCCGCCTGCCATGGCCCAGTCCACGATATCATAATGCTCCTGGGTCGGTGTCATATTGTAGACATTCTGCGGGTTGTAGCGGCCGCCTACGGATTCCCGCATGCAGACAAACTGCCCCGGCTGGGTAATCACAGCGCGTACGTCGCCACCGTTGTTGATTCGGCTGAATTCCCCTTCGGTGACGGTGGCCCGGTTCATCACCACCGTGGCAACTGCCCGCATGCCGTCGTCGCCCTCGCCGCCTGCTTCACACTGGATCAGCCGTGCAAATAGTTCTCTGGTATCTAATGGCATAATACACCTCCCAAATCAATTCATAATATGCACGTGGGTTGCCGTTTGTGAGAAAAGATGGTAAAATAAGAGAGAGACGGAGAAATGGAAGGAGCAGGATATGAAACAGAGACTTCTTTATGGCGGCCTCAGCCGGGAAGAATATGAGGAATGCAGAGGACAGATTTTGCAGAAGAATGCCGGAACACTGATTTCCGGGTCTGCAGTGACAACGGTTATGTTTGCGGGACTGCTCGCTGGTTGTGCCTTCTCGGAGGCAATGCGCAGATCCATCGGATATTATCTGGTCATGGCCATTGTCTGCGGCACCGTACTGCTTCTGTCCCTGACTGCAGTGAAAAAGAAACCGCAGTTGTCTCTTCCGCTGTGGTATGTGCTGTTTGTGGCCTTCGGCTGGTATGGCATCTGTATGAATACCTTTGTACGTCCGGAACTGTCTTCTACGACGCTGTGTGTATTTATCGTGGCAGGTCCCCTGCTGATTCTGGACCGTCCATGCCGGGTTATGGGCTTTTCGGCGGCACTGTCTGTTGCATACATCATTTGCGCCCGGTTGACGAAATCACCGTATCTTGCCTTTGCGGACAGCGTAAACGTGGCATGCTGCCTGCTGATCAGCATGGTGATTTATGCCAGTCTGACCGGCGTGCGCATGCGGGAAATCCTGCAGGCAAAGCGGCTGAAGGAGGCCAGCGATACCGATCGTCTGACGGGGCTTTTGAACAAAACCGCTGCTGAGGAACAGATTCGAGCTTCTCTGGAGACGGTTTCTGATCCGGAGACTTATACCGGCATGGATGTGCTGCTGGTGGCAGATCTGGATGGATTCAAGCAGATTAATGATACCTATGGACACGCATTCGGCGATGTGGTGCTTCGGTGGACCGCCGACTGCATCCGGAAAGCGTTCCGTGAAAACGATATTCTGAGCAGGTTCGGCGGGGATGAATTCGTCCTGTACCTTCCGAATATGGAGAAACAGGATCTGAAAGAGCGGCTGGAAACGCTGATGAGAATGATTGAAGAGGAAATCCCGCTGCCGGCTCCACAGCAGCATATGACAATATCCGTCGGCGCAGCATGCTTTCCACAGGACAGTACGGAATATTCTTCTCTGTTCCACTGCGCCGACAAGGCACTGTACAGTGCGAAAAAAGCCGGGAAGAATCAATACTGCATTTGCAGCGAAATGGAATAGTCTGTTGCTGCTTCGTCAGCTATTTCAGGCGGAACGTCATCTGTACCGGATTGTGATCGGAGTATGCAAACTGCAGGTCCACGGTGTCTGCCTGCTCGCATTCCACGTTGTCGGAAATAAGGAATCCATCGATAGTCAGCTGGTAATTGGTTTCCGGATTCCATGGAGCGTCGGCATTGCGGCAGCTGGGTACCGGGTGTTCCGGATCGTATGGAGCGATGACCGAAAAACCGTCGGGCACATTGTCGAACGGGAAGCTTTTCGCCCAGTTGCCCCCTTCCATAGACACGCCGAAAACGGCGGAAGAATCGCCGAGCAGATCCTTATTGAAATCGCCGCCGCAGACCACATAATTCCCGGCATCATATTCGGCGCACATGTCTTCATAGAGGACGGCCAGCTGCTGGTCTGCAATGGTGGGATCGGTACTGTAAGCGGAAAGATGAACGTTATACAGGATCAGTTCTTTCCCGCCTTCTGCAGGGATACGGCTGGACGAGTAGCAGCGGTCCAGGTCGATGAATTTTGCGAAGCCATCCTGAATCGGCAGACTGCGCCTTTCCGCCGAGGTTATTTCATAGTCCGACAGGGTCAGAAGTCCGGATTTCGACTTGCCGTGTGGCTTTATGAGAGGCCAGAACAAGTAGGGAGAATCGTAATTCTGGGCGAAAACAGCAGACTGCTCCGGCAGGGCTTCAAGGAGGATGGATTTTTCGTCGATGTGGTAGGAGCGGGTAGAGTCCACATCCACCTCCTGCACCAGATTGAAATCAAAGCCGAAGGCGGCAAGCTGCGTACCAATGGATTGCACTGTTTCGCTTACAATTTCTTCGCTGAAACCTCTGGAGTATTCTCCGCCGTCCATGAAGAAGCTGAACTGGTCGGTATAGGCTCCGAAGCCGATGTTCCAGGAGGTGACAGTCAGATTTTCACCAACCGGCACGAACTGGGCGGCTTGTTCGGAGGAAGCCGGTTCCGGAGTAAGGATCAGATGATCCTCCAGCCGGTAGTAGCTGGTGAAAACGTAGACCACGTAAGCGGCCAGAATCAGTATCAGAACGGCCACGGTGGCCAGTATCCATTTCAGTGCTTTTCTCATTTCTCAAATACTCCCTTTTTCTATCGTAATTTCATTCCATTTTACCACAGCATCTTAGAAAAATGCAACGGCAGGTGCATGATTTTTTCATTGCACCAGAGCCTTTTCATTGTCCCCGAATTGTGGTAAACTATAAGAATCTAAGAAAGGGAGGAAAGCACCGGCAGAAGCGAAAGGTGCGAAGGACCATGGCATTTACCCATCTTCATGTTCATACGGAATACAGTCTGCTGGACGGTGCGGCCCGCATTCAGGATGTGGTGCGCCGTGCGAAGGAGCTGGGCATGAACAGCCTGGCCATCACCGATCATGGCGTCATGTTCGGCGTGGTGGATTTCTATAAAACGTGCAAAAAGCAGGGAATCCGGCCCATCATCGGCTGCGAGGTCTATACCGCCAAGCGGAAGATGACCGATAAGGATGTGGAGAAGGACAAGCAT
>JBJESY010000013.1:0-5541 GCA_051883035.1 Anaerovoracaceae bacterium
TGTGGTGCCTGTTCCAGCCTCATACTTACACCAGAACACTGGCGCTCTTCGATGAGTTTGCAGAGGCGTTTCATAAGGCAGATATCCTGATACTTGCAGAGATTTATGCTGCAAGAGAAAAGAATATATATAAGATTTCTTCTGCGCAGCTGGCAGAAAAGATCAAGGAGACCCATCCGGAAAAGGAAGTGCTGTTCATGCCGGATTTCGCGGATATGGCGGCTTATGTATCCCAGCATGCACGGCCGGGAGATATGGTCATTACCATGGGTGCCGGAGACATCTATAAAGTGGGGGAAATGATTCTGGACAGATAAATCCGAAAAACCGGGAGGAAACAAGAATATGGAATCGGAAGCAATGAAAAAGTATAAAGCACAGGAAGCAAAGCGGGTTGAGATCAACCTGCACCACCTGGAAAACGGTGTGGAATTTGTGGACCTGTATACCGCTTATATCGAGGAAGACGTGGAAATCGGCAGGGGAACCGTCATCGGTCCCTGTGTTACGCTGAAAGGGAATACCGTCATCGGCGAAAACTGTGTCATCGGCCAGAACAGCCGGGTGGAGAACTGCCGGATTGCCGATGGTGTGGAGATCCAGAGCTCTGTTCTGCTGGACAGCAGTGTGGGGGAAGGAACCAAGGTGGGACCGTTTGCATATGTGCGTCCGGGAAGCAAGGTCGGGGCACACTGCAAGGTGGGAGATTTCGTGGAAATCAAGAATTCCACCTTCGGCGACGGTTCCAAAGCGTCTCACCTGACCTATATCGGCGATTCTGATGTGGGAAGCGGTGTGAATTTAGGTTGCGGCGTAGTTTTCGTAAACTACGATGGAACGAATAAATACAGATCTACAGTGGAAGACGGTGCCTTTATCGGCTGCAACAGCAACCTGGTATCGCCTGTTACTGTGGGTGCCGGCGCATATATCGGTGCAGGAAGCACGGTCACCGAAGATGTGGAGGCAGACGCTCTCTATGTGGCACGCGCCAAGGGTGTGACCAAAGAGGGCTGGGTTTCCCGGAAGGGAATCCTGAAAAAGAAATAAAGGGAAGCAACAGGAAAAGCACAAAAGAAAGAAGAGGTACGAAACAGTGAGAAGCGGAGTATTTGCTGACTACAAAATTTTCGCAGGGAATTCAAACGACGAGCTGGCACAGGAAATTGCAGGAATCTTAGGAAAGCCCCTGGGACGGGCAACTGTAACGAAATTCAGTGACGGAGAAATTTCGGTAAACATCTGGGAATCTGTCAGAGGGCTGGATGTTTACATCGTACAGTCCACCTGCAATCCGGTGAATGACAATCTGATGGAACTGCTGATTATGATTGATGCCATGAAGCGTGCGTCTGCAGGCAGAATCAATGCAGTGATTCCATATTACGGCTATGCCCGTCAGGACAGAAAAGCCAAGGCAAGAGATCCAATCACAGCCAAGCTGGTGGCCGATCTTATCGTGGCAGCCGGTGCGGACCGTGTTGTAACCATGGATCTGCATGCGAACCAGATTCAGGGTTACTTCGACATTCCGGTGGACCATCTGCTGGGTATGCCGATTCTGGCCAAATATTTCATTGAAAAGAACATGGAAGACGTGGTTGTGGTATCCCCTGACCACGGTAGCGTAACCAGAGCAAGAAACATGGCTCAGTTCCTGAACTGCCCGATCGCTATCATCGACAAGAGACGTCCGGAACCGAACAAGAGCGAGATCATGAATATCATCGGAAATATCAAAGGCAAAAACTGCATCATCCTGGACGATATGATCGATACGGCAGGAACCATCTGCAATGCAGCCAATGCCATCAAGGATATGGGTGCAAAAGCAGTATACGCCTGTGCAACCCATGCCGTTTTATCCGGACCTGCCGTGGAGAGACTGGATGCGTCCGCCATCGAAGAACTGGTTCTGCTGAATACTGTACCTCTGGCAGATGAAAAGAAACTGGAAAAGATGAGGTTCCTGTCTGTGGCTCCGCTCTTTGCAGAAGCCATCAGCAGAGTCTTTACCAACGGCTCCATCAGCGTGCTGTTTGACTGATTGAAATTATTACACAGGAGATGACGCATATGTACATTATCGCAGGGCTTGGAAATCCCGGAAAAAAATATGAGAATACACGGCATAATATGGGATTTATCGCCATAGACCTGCTGGCAGATGCATATGATATCAAAGTAGATAAACTGAAATTCAAATCCCTGGTCGGCGAAGGAAGGATCGCCGGCCAGCGGGTTCTTCTGATGAAACCGCAGACCTATATGAACCTCAGCGGAGAGGCGCTTCGGGAAGCGGTAAACTTCTATAAGATTGACCCGGAGGAACTGATCGTGATCTATGATGATATCGATATTCCTACGGGAACCTTCCGCATTCGGAAGAAAGGCAGCGCCGGCACCCATAACGGCATGCGGTCCGTGGTCTATCAGCTTCAGACAGATCAGTTTCCAAGAATACGTGTGGGAATCGGCAGCGAAAAGAAGGTGGATCTGATCCATTATGTGACCGGCGGTGTGTCCAAAGGAGAAAAGGAACTGCTGGAGGATGCGCTGGAAAAGTCTGCGAAAGCCGCGGCTGCCATTGTGGAAAAGGGCATCGACAAGGCCATGAATGAATATAATGTGAGACCGAAAAAGGAGAAACCGGAATGATCAACGTTTCAGGCATATCTGAAAGCAGAGTCGCTCCCGTAGCTGCGTATTTGTCGAAAGAGGGTCAGAGCCTCATTATCGTGCCTACTGAAACAAGGGCAAAGAGAATGGCTTCCGACCTTTCTTTTTTTTCACGGGACAGGGAAATCTATGTGCTGCCGGATGAGGAGCATGTATTCCTGAAATATGAGGCCAGAAACCATGATCAGACCATGGAACGGCTGAAAGCATTGAAAGCACTTCGAACAGGGGCACCAGCCATTGTGATTGCCCCTGTTTCTGCTGCCATAAAAAAGATCACACCTCACGGATTTTTCGAAGAAAAGGTACTGAAAATCAACCTGGGTGATGATCTGGATATGGACCAGGTGAAGGAAACGCTGCATCAGCTGGGATATGAGAGAATGGGCGTGGTGGACAGCCGGGGGCAGTACAGCATTCGCGGTGGAATCCTGGATGTGTACACGCCGGACGGTGCCTATCCGTACAGAATTGAATTATTCGGCACGGAAGTGGATTCGGTCAGAACCTTCGACATAGACACCCAGCGGTCCGTCGAAAATCTGAAATACGTGGAAATCTATCCGGCAGAGCAGATTTTGCTGGAAAAAGACATGTTCGAAAAAGCCAGCGCCAGACTCCGGAAGGAATACACGGCAGCCGCATCCCGCATGGAAAAAAAGAGTCCGGAGACGGCTGAAAAACTCCGCCAGCGGCGGGATCAGCTCTGTGAGTATATCGAACAGACTGCCAACGTCCAGCTCCTGGAAAACTATATCCACTATTTCTATGACGAAACGGAGTATCTGTGGGACTACATGTCCGACGGCAGTATCATGATCGACGATCCGGACCGGATTTACGAGACGTTGGATCTGAGGACCCGGGAAATGAAGGAAGATTTTCAGGTACTGCTGGAACGGGGACAGGTGATACCGAAGGATACGGCACTGCTGGCGGACCGGAATGATTTCCTGAAGGTCTATGAAAAGAAGAACGTAGCCGTGTTTACGCCGTTTCCGAAGGCAGTTGCCGGGGTTTCGCGTTTTGATCAGGTCTACAATCTGCAGAGCAGGCAGACTCTCAGCTTCAGCGGCAAGATGAATGTGCTGGAGACAGAACTGAAAGCCTATGTCAAAAAAGGGTATCGGGTCACCATTGTCTGCAGCAGCAGAGAGCGCCTGGAAAATCTGCAGGAGTTCACGGATCGAATCGGTCTTTCCGGCAAAATCCGCTTCGAGCAGGGGAATCTGACCAGCGGCATCGATCTGCCTACGGAGAAGGTCTGCTATATCAGTGAACGGGACATTTTCGCCACCAGCAAGACCAGCCGGAAAAAGAAGCGGTTCAAGGACAAGGGACAGAAGATTCAGAGCTTCGCAGACATGCGGCAAGGGGATTTCGTGGTTGATGAGAATGGCGGTATCGGTAAATTCCTGGGCATCGAGCAGCTGACGGTACAGGGAGAAAAAAAGGATTATATCAAGATCAAATATGCCGGCGATGACATGCTTTACGTTCCGGTGGAGCAGATGGACATCGTGCAGAAGTACATCGGAAATGATGCAGCGTCTCCGAAGCTGAACAAGCTGTCGGGCGGTGAATGGAAGGCAACCAAGGCGAAGGCGAAAGCCGCTATCGCGGTTATGGCCAAGGATCTCATCGATCTGTATGCCCACCGGCAGATGGAAAAAGGGCACAGCTTCGGTAAGGATACCGTATGGCAGCAGGAGTTTGAGGACAGCTTTCCGTATGAGGAAACGGACGATCAGCTTCGTTCCATTGAGGAAATTAAGAGAGATATGGAAAAGCCGTTCTGCATGGACCGGCTGCTTTGCGGCGATGTGGGCTTCGGGAAGACGGAGGTCGCGGCGCGGGCACTCTTCAAATGCGTGGCAGACGGAAAGCAGGCCGCAGTGCTGGTGCCCACCACCATTCTGGCAAACCAGCATTATTATACTCTGAAGGAACGGTTTGAGAATTTCCCGTTCAAGGTGGATGTGCTGTCACGGTTCCGAAGCGAGGCACAGCAGAAGGAGACCATCGACAAGCTGGCAAAGGGTCAGGTGGATCTGGTCATCGGCACCCACCGGCTCCTTTCGCAGGATGTGAAGTTCCAGGACCTGGGGCTGCTGGTGGTGGATGAAGAACAGCGGTTCGGCGTGGAGCATAAAGAGAAAATCAAAAAGCTGAAGAAGAACGTGGATGTGCTGACCCTGTCCGCGACGCCGATTCCGAGAACGCTGAACATGTCTCTGACCGGTATCAAGGATATGTCCCTCATTGAAGAACCGCCGGAAGAGCGGTATCCGGTCCAGACCTATGTGCTGGAGCAGGATGACCAGCTCATCAAGGAGATCATTGAGCGGGAACTGGGCCGGGGCGGTCAGGTCTATGTGGTCTTTAACCGGGTTCGCGGCATTCAGAAGATTGCTGACCGGATCGAAGAACTGGTGCCGGAGGCCCGTGTGGCTGTGGGCCATGGCCAGATGAACGAGCATGCGCTGGAAGATGTGATGCTCAGCTTCATCAACGGAGAAAACAACGTGCTGGTGGCAACCACCATCATTGAATCCGGTATCGATATCCCTAACGCCAATACCATGATCATCATGGATTCTGACAGGTACGGCCTGTCCCAGCTGTATCAGCTGCGGGGCCGAGTAGGCCGTTCCAACCGGCTGGCGTATGCCTATCTGATGTATCAGAAAGACAAGGTGCTGACAGAAGTGGCTCAGAAGCGGCTGACTGCCATCCGGGAATTTACCGAATTTGGCGCCGGATTCAAGGTGGCCATGCGTGACCTGGAAATCCGGGGCGCAGGTAACCTGCTGGGAACGGAACAAAGCGGACACATGATGAACATCGGCTATGAGCTGTACT
>JBJESY010000014.1:0-5529 GCA_051883035.1 Anaerovoracaceae bacterium
AGGGCATCGGCAAACGCACTGTCTTCTGCAATTTTCTGTTTGATTTTTTCGATCAGTTCCATGGTGTTTTTCCTTTCATTACATGGTTGATATACGGATGGTTTTTCTACCAACTGCCTTACCAGAATATCCACCATCCGCCGGCAACGTTGTCCAAATCATCGTCGGAGATTGGTTCGCCATCGTTGCCTTTCAGGGATTTGATGTCATCCGCTGTCACTTCGTACCCTGCAGCGATGAGCTTATCCAGCAGTTCTTCCGGTGTCTTCGCTGCTTTCAGAGTATCGGCAAACACACTGTCTTCTGCCATTCTTTGCTTGATTTTTTCGATCAGTTCCATCGTCATTTCTCCTTTCATCGCATGGTTGCTATACGGGTATTTTCTCGATGATCAGAAAATCCACCAGACAACAAACTATGCGAGGAAGTTCATTCCGCCGGCAACGTTGTCCAAATCATCGTCGGAGATTGGTTCGCTATCGCTGCCTTTCAGGGATTTGAGGTCATCCTCTGTCACTTCGTAACCTGCGGCGATGAGCTTATCCAACACTTCTTCCGGTGTCTTCGCTGCTTTCAGAGTATCAGCAAACACACTGTCTTCTGCCATTCTCTGCTTGATTTTTTCGATCAGTTCCATGGTGTTTTCCCTTTCATCGCATGGTTGCTATACGGGTGGGTTAATGTCTCGTGCACATTGATCACTCGGCGGGCGAATTTTTCAACATTCGTAAACCTATCAGGCCGCCGCTTGCAGCCTCCAGCTGTTCATCGGAAAGTTCCTCGCCGCCGGCTTTGGCCATTGTCATCACGTCCTCACGGGTCACATCAAAGCCCGCCTCCAGGAGTGTGTTCAACACATCTTCCGGTGTCTTCGCTGCTTTCAGGGCATCGGCAAACGCACTGTCTTCTGCAATTTTCTGTTTGATTTTTTCGATCATTTCCATGGTGTTTCCTCCTTGAATTCATGTTTCATATATTGATACGATCCGGCATCCGTTTTGTGAATTTCAATCTGAAAAATTTTTTCGCAGGGATGCCAGCGCCAGCGAACATATTTTGCGGGTGTTTGCAGGAGTGAGGTTCAGTCTGCGGGCGATTTCCGCATGCTGCAGCCCGAAGTAGTAGTGCATGATCACCACATCCCGCTGCACCACCGTCAGCGTATCCAGAGCCTGTGACAAATCCTCCAGCCGGTCATCCAGGTCGCAGGCAGACTCCGCCGTCAAATGCTCCAGATGATCCTCCAGGGAGAGGGGCGCATTCTGCTGTCTCTTCCAGTAATCGATCACCGTGTTCCGGGTTATGGCATAGATCCATGTGGACAGGCTCCCTCGCTGTGTATCGTAGCGATCCAGGTTGGCATAGACCTTGACGAATACATCGGCGGTTACATCTTCCACGTCCGCGGGAGACACTTTGGCGCGGACGTATCCCAGCACCTTCGGGTGAAAGTCTCTGTAAAGCTTCTCCCCGTCTGTCATTGTGTTCCTCCGGTCCCTGGAGGCATGTGCCCTTTCTCCATCCACGGATCTCCTGCCGCCGCAATATCCAGTGCATCATCCGAAAGAGCCTGTGCCTCCGAAAAATAGCGCCGGTACACTGCATCGATCTGCTCCTGCAGCCGGTGGTTGGGTTCAAACTGCTGATATTCAAATAATTCCTTCAGTACATCCATCCATCGATCCCCTCCTTCTTAGGAACTGGTTTTCAGCCTTTCATCCGTTGATACTGCCGGAAGGCTGTTTTTGTGAAAAAGTTACTGGATTTTTTCTGCGGTGTCCGTATCGTCCAGCCGCTGGCGTGCGACCAGCTCCGCAAAGAAGCCGTTCTGCCGGATCAGCTCGTCATAGGTTCCGTCTTCCACGATCTTTCCCTTGTCCAGCACCAGAATCCGGTCACACTGACGAATGGTGGAAAGACGATGGGCGATGACAATGCGTGTGCATTTGAGCCGATCCAGGGATTCCGACACCGTTTTCTGCGTGATATTGTCCAAAGCGGAGGTGGCTTCATCAAACATCAGGATTTTCGGCTTCGGTGCAATGGCGCTGGCAATCATCAGCCGCTGCCGCTGGCCGCCGGAAATGCCGCCGGATCCCTCGGAAATCAGGGTATGCATCCCCATCGGCATATGGCGGATGTCCTCCGCGATTCCAGCCATTTCCGCAGCCTCCCAGGCTTCATCCAGAGACAGCCATGGGGCGGCGATGGTGATATTGGAATAGATGTCTCCCTGAAACAGCTTGCCGTTCTGCATGACAACGCCGATATTCCGCCGCAGAGATTTCTGATCCAGAGTGTTCAGATCCTTTCCGTCGTAGTAGATTGCACCCTTCTGCGGCTTTTCAAATCCAAGCAGCAGACGCAATAAAGTGGATTTCCCGCAGCCGGTGCTGCCGACAATAGCCACATACTGACCCGGTCGGATTTTCAAAGACAGGTCGTCAATGACATTTGGCATATCTTCCGTATAGCGAAAGGACACTTTGTTCAGTTCGATTCCGCCGGAGAGCCGGGTGACCATTTTTTTGTTTTCGTCAATCTCAGGCACCGTTTTCAGGATCGGATCAATCAGTTCCAGAACGGGCTTAATCTGGGCAAACGTGGATGCGATGCCAATCAGTGCAGTAAAGGCGCCCATAACCATACCGTAAGCGGCCTGGAAGGAAAAGTAATCTGCAGTCTTTACGCCGGTCCGAATGGTAAAGTAGTAGATTACAAGCGTACCCACCAGCGGGATGCAGGCAGATACCACCTGACTGACCTTCAGAAGAAACGGAGGATCATAGGTGTGCTTTGCCAGGGGCGTATACGCCTTTGCCCATCTGGCGAAGGCCCGTTTCTCCGCGCCTGCCAGCTTGATCTTCTGCACGCCTGTCACCAACGCATAGGAAAGTCCGTATTCCTTTGCAGTCAGTTCCATCCCCCTGCGGGAAATCCGTGTCTGCACTGCAATACTGACCAAAGCGCAAAGAATCGTGATTGCAATGACCGCAAGGCCCGGAATCACCAGACCGGGGCCATAGTGTACCATCTGCGTGATATAGACCAGAGAGAACACCGAGGTCAGACCAATGGAAAGAACCGAGTTGACCAGCATGGAGCACAGAGTGCCGATGTACTCCATACGGCTGGCAAGATCGCCTGCGCTGTATTCCTTGAAAAAGCTTGGCGGCAGAGAAAGAATACGCGCCATGCCCGCCGCCCGGAAGGTAATGCCCATTTTCCCCATCAGCCGCTCCAGCACCAGCGACCGGTACGTGCTGATCAGCGTCTGGGACAGCGTCACGCAGATGAAAAAAGTAAACACAGACAGCAGAAGCTGTACATCGTCACTTACAATCACCGTAGAATAAACGAGATTATTCAGATAAGGCGGCAGCAGACCAATCAGCGTGACAAGCAGGGTTGCCAGTGCCACCTGCACATAATCCGAGATCCGGACCGATTCTGCAATATAGAGGAGCAGCGTCCGGACATCGATTTCTTTCAGCGGAAACGGCTTATAGAAGCAAATCGCCTGGGTGTCGATCAGTTCCGCCGTATTCTTATTGAGTTTGATCCGTTTGCCGCTTTTCACATCGTAAAAGGAATAGCCGGAAAAGCCGTCCGGCAGCAGTGCCACGGCGCTGCCGTCTTCCTTCCGCGTGCCCAGCATGGCGCCTACGGCATCACGATACCATGGTCCCTCCAGCTCCACGGTACGCCACATGATACCGGCGGGGCGCATCAGGTACTCCAGCTGTTCTTCCGTACCGGAGATGCTGTCCGGCAGTTCCTGCGGCTTCACATGATAGTATTTCAGGATTTCTCCGATGGCATTGCGGGTCAGCGTTCTGTTGTCGGCCATCCTTTCGGAAAGCCGCCGGCCCATAATGACATCTGCCATGCCCTCAAAGGCTTCGGCAAATACTTCGTCATCGTTTTCCATTCTCTGACGAATCTGTTCGTCAAACCAGCCCAAGTTTACTGCCTCCTTTACTCATTGCTCACAATCATCGCATAGGCACCGCCCTTTCGGTACAGTTCCTCATGGGTGCCCCTCTCCACCACTTTTCCCCGGTCGAATACGATAATCTCATCGCAGTCCCGGATGGTGGACAAACGGTGGGCCACCACAACACAGGTGATCCCGCGATCCTTGATGGACTTCACCACATTGTACTCCGTCTTCGCATCCAGGGCAGAGGTGGCTTCATCCATAATGATGATGGTGGGATCCTGGGCCAGTACGCGGGCGATTTCCATACGCTGTCTCTGACCGCCGGAAAGATCCTTTCCCCCTTCGGTGATCTTGTACTGATAGCCGCCGCTTCGCTTCATAATGTCCTCATGAAGCTGGGCATCACGGGCAGCCATGATAATCTCAAAGTCCTCGATGGAGGAATCCCACATCCGAATGTTGTTGGCGATGGTATCCTCAAAGAGAATAATATCCTGATCCACAACAGACAGCGAACCGGTGAACACACTTCGGTTGATTGCGGAAATGGGCTTGCCGTCAAAAAGGATCTCGCCGCTCCATGGCTGATACAGCCCGGAGATCAGCTTGGAAAGCGTGGACTTGCCGCAGCCGGACGCACCCACAAAGGCAACCCGCTGTCCCGGCTCTACAGTCATGCTGAAATCCTCGATCAGCGGAGGTTCCAGTCTGGAATAGCCAAAGGTCACGTGCTTCAATTCAATCCTTCCGCTGAGCTTATCGAAACTGTCCTCCTCAGGCTGTTCATCCGAATATACCACATCCACCGGGTACTCCATCACGTCTTCGATGCGCTCCATGCTGGTTCGCATTTCCTGAAAGCTCTGCGTGGCTGCCACCAGATCCGATGCGGGTGCAAGGAAGGAAGCCAGAAAACCGTTGAACGCGGAAATCATACCGATTGTCCACTGGCTGCGCATGCAGAGCCACACGCCGCCCATCAGCACCAGGGTATTGGTGAGGGCGGAAATGGCAGAAGGAATCAGACCCAGATACGCATTCATGCGGGTATACTTCACCTGTCCGGCATTGGCACTGGCCTGATAGCCCGCCCACTTTTCAAAGAAGCCGTTTTCGGCGCCTGCTGCCTTGATGGACTCAATCATCTCGATGCCGCCCACGGTGGTGCTGGCCAGTTTGCCCTGGTCACGGGAGGTAACACGGGTCAGATTCACCCGCTTTTTCGAGATATACTGGGAAATCAGCAGATTCAGAACAATCGAAAGAAGACCCAGCGCTGTCAGCGGCGCACTGTAGCGCAGCATGACCAGCAGGTAAAAAAGCATCATGGCTGCCTGAATCACCAGCGGGGCAAAAACAGAAATCAGGGTATTGGCAATGGTCGCATTTTGTGTTTTGCGCCCCAGAATATCGCCGGCCATCCGCTGCGAAAAGAATTCCATGGGTAAACGCAGCACATGCCACATATACTCCGAATTGGAGACAATGGCAATCTTTCCGTCGGCCTTCAGGGTATATACCTTCTGAATCCAGGCGACCACAATCTGTATGGTTACAATCCCTGCCATGCCGAAAATGAACGGCAG
>JBJESY010000015.1:0-5527 GCA_051883035.1 Anaerovoracaceae bacterium
TGTATATGTGTAGGTATATACAGTCTTTGTATCATCAACCTCCACGGTATAAAGCGGTGCATGCAAACCAAGCGTTGGAATAGAGTTCAGCCCCTTACTGGTTACAGTAGAACCATCGGAAAAAGTGTAGGTAAATGTAAATACACGCCTCATGCCTTCCCAACCAGAATTATAGGATAAAGTTACTTTTTTATACTCATCTCCAACCTTCTCATACAAGTTATTTGCATAATTAAAATAGCATTCATTACGTTCACTATAATTTGGAAGATTAATATCTAAGGGTTTATAATTCAGCTCTTCCTGCTTTTCCACGGAAACCGAAGCGTAGCTGCTGTCATCAAGCTTATACCAAAGATTGGCGGAGCCACCATTATGGCGTCGTTCATAATGCCTGGCATTCGTACTTTCATTATCACTATACGCATCGAATGACACCGCACCGATCGGATTTTTCATGGATCCGGACTGGTCCAGTACCAGAACGATATCGGTGGGAATTTCTTCGGTGATTTCCGTGATCACTTTGCTTCCGGTGGCATAGGCTTCCAGCTGAATGGTATAGGTGTCATCCCCGTTTGCAACAGCTGTTTTATGGATTTCCATACCGCTGGCAGAGATTCCGGTGCTGCCGCTTCCTGCATCGCCACCCGTTTCATCCTGTGCATAAGCTGTCATGCCCACGGTTACCATGGTGAAAGTAAGGGCCAGGCATAACAGCAAGGAAATGTATTTCTTCTGTTTTTTCATGCTTTACCTCCTCTTTACGCTTCGCCTCCGACCACAGGATCACCCAGTGGTGCCACATTGGAAAAGTTCACGGTTCCCTGCACGATTTCGCTTGGAACCGGCTGATTTTCGGCCTCATCAATCACAACTGCCGGAAGAGGCTCCGGTTCCATTGCTTCGATATGGGCTTCTATCTGCGCATTTTCTTCGTCAGTCAGTGCCGCCAGTTCTTCCTCTGTTGCTGCAGCTGCAATCTGATCAAATTCCTCCAGCGTCGCAGCTGCCATCAGTTTCTCGAAAAGGGAATCATCCCCTGCCGCCTGCTCATCGTCCGCAGCGGGGATTTTGCCGGATGGCTCGGACTCTACGCCTGTGGTCTCTTCCGACGTTAAGGCTTCGCCTTCGTTCTCCGTCCCTTCCGTCGGCTCTGCCGGTTCTGTTGCTTCCACGATTGCACCTTCATCGGCATCTGCTTCTTCTGCAGCAATTGCCAGAGTACCCGAAGCGGCGATACTGAACAAAACTGCCATGCTCAGCAACATGCAGAATATTCTCTTCTTTTCCATTTTCTTTCCTCCTTACGCTTATGCTGCCGGCCAGCCCTGTGCCTCGAGGACTGACGTGCCATTATTTGCTGTCTGGACTGCCTGCGCGGATATCACAATATTTGCGGTGCAGTTCTGGTATGTATTATCCATGTTCTTACTGAAAGTCACGGTCTGAAACAGTGCCCCTGTGGCCTGATCCTTCGGCACCGGCTTCGTGTAATAATAGAAACCATCTTCACCTTTCACCCAGTCATTCTGGATATCGCAGGACATGACAGAGGTATCCAGGGAAATGCCATTGGGCTGATTTTCCGTCGGTGCACTTGTAATGGCTGCATCCACCTTTACGCGAATCCATGCTTCCGACGCGCCGGTGTTCTGTATGCTCACGATTTTGGAAACGGCAGTCCCCGGCATGATGCCTGTGATCCCATTTTCCGGGAAGTCTTTCAGTTCTGTCGTTCCATCCGTCCCCGATACTGCCTGTTTTTCAACGATTGCAATGTTCACGCCGCCTGATGTAATGACATTGTGTGCGGTTTCTTCGTCCGTAAAAAAAGCAAGCGTTCCTGTTGTAAAGGCGGCCATGCAAAGGGCCGCAGCAAGCAGCAGTAAAACCTTCTTTCTCATCATTCAAACTCCTTTCATATATCTCCACATCTGAAAATGCTTAGAAACATTTCCTGACCCGCACAGGCCATAGGAGAAGATCCGAAACTGCATCTCTGCAGCCGGTTCATCAGACCTTCTCATATGGCCTGCCCCGAAGGGCAGTGCCATGAATAACAATACGGTTATTCTGTATTCCCTTCGTATTACTGCCAGTTGGAGGACTCACCGCCAAATGGATTGTAGTTCGCACCGAACGCTTCCGTTACAGCTGCATCGATGTTGTCAAATCCAGCCGCCTGCACCGCAACCGCCTTAACCGGACACTTGATTGACAGATTTCCATTATCATCGGTCAAACCGCTCAGATTGATTTCCTGACCAAATGCATAGTACTTTGTAACTTTGTCAATTGTATTCTGATCGAAACTCTTATCCAGATATACGCCGGAAATGAACTGTTCCGTAGCTTCACCAGCAGGTAATACTCGATAATAGTCAGCAAAGTAAACGTTGTAAGCTGCACCATCGATGGTTGTTTCATAGTAATTCCACTTATCGCCATGCTTCCAGCTCCACTGGTTTCCATAAGTGGTCGCACCATCTTCATTTCCGAAATTGAAATGCAGCACGTTCAAACCGGCGTTGAAGGTTTCATAGCCATCGTCCAGTGCAGATGGAATCGCAAAATATGCACGGACATAAGCATCGGATTTACCGGTATTTTCTACCGTTACAATCTTGTCAACGTAGTTTTCCGCCACCGGTTGACCGAATTCATCCTTCTCACCCTGCGCAGAACCTACGATCGGCATCAAAACCTGACCCTGTTCAAAGTCTTCCAGTGCAGTTCCATATTCATTCACCTGTTTTTCGATCAGATTGATTTCCACACCGCCTGCAGTGAATGTGTTTGTTTCTTCATCCGTATCGGTGAAGTAAGCCAGCGTACCGCCAACGACTGCGGCAGCTGCCAGTGCCATGACAAGGCACAGAGATAATACTTTTTTCTTCATTTCTTATGTACTCCCCTTCTCTTCAAAATACTGAATTTACGGCTGTACATTTGCCCAGGCTTCTGCTGCCGTGAAATTTTCTGCATTATTCTTTGCGAACTGGGAAGCATACGCAGTAACCGTCAGAGTTGGATAAGTATTTTCCGTCAGACCATTCATATCCGCCTTCGTTACAGTGTTCTTCACCGTCACTGTATTGCCGCTGATCACATAAAATGGCTGATCACTTGCTGACTGATCCACTACCCGGTAATAAATGTTTTCTGCACCTTCCAGTGCAGTCCATCCTGTGTCCACCGTATAAGTCATGAAATTATCAAAATTTGTTGACTTCTCCAGTTTGACAAACAGATAGCATTTTTCACTTCCTGCTGCTACAGTAACCTTCGGATCCTTCGTGATGGTATATCCCGGAATCATCTTCAGATCCAGATCCTCAGATTCTTCCAGCGTGATATCCACATCGCTGGTGGTAAAGGTATTCGTCACGGCAGGGGCTGCAGCTGTCAGCCACGCCAGGGTGCCACCAACAATACAAACCGCAACCAGTGCAAATGTCAGAATCAACACAACGCTTTTCTTTTTCATGCGGCCCGCCTCCTTTCCTTCAAATGTTACACACTATCAGATGGACCATTATGCATGAAATGCAGCCCATGCAGCTTCCGGGGTTGCAAAACCATCCGCCTGGATTGCATATGCATTTACCGTGATGGTCATGCCCTCAATTGTCGCAAGATCATCATTGGTGATGGAACCCGGAACCACGATTTTGTCAAACAGTGCATCCAGTTCTACATCCCCATTCGGAGCGGCCACTGCTTCTTTATACCAGAACTCATAGGTACGGGTATTGTTTACAGTATCCTTGCTAATGTCTTTTGCAATCCAGTTTGAACCGTCATAGCCATTGAAGATAGAAGTCATGTCAGCACCTGTCGGCGCAAAGATGGCATCCAATTCTGCAGCCTTGGTGAAGGTGACGGTCATCTTGACATAGGAACTTTCACTTCCCTCCAGAACGGTTACCATCGGATCCTTGTTATAGGTGTGGCCCGGCAGCAGCTTGTAACTGTTTGCTTTTACACGGGTAACCCCCTGGTCAAAAAGGGATCCGTCCGCATTTGCTTTCGCTTCGTCCAATGTAATCGCTACCTTACCTACGGTAAAAGTATTTACCACCTCATCTGAAGACGTCAGATACGCCATCGTTCCCATAACGGAAACCAGTACAAGCATCACTGCACACACCATCATCAGCAATGCTTTCTTCTTTGAATGAATCATAGATATTTCCTCCTCGATTTTATTGAATATATAGGGAGCCTTGCGGCGTTGCCCTCAGTCAGGATTTGCTTCCTTTTCACGAAAAAGAAGATCCGGCAGCAGCAGAATCAGAAGCACAATGGCCGCTGCAGAAATGGCGATGTACATGCCCGGCGGATGCTGGATATAGTCTGCGAAAAATCCCAGCTTTGGAATGGTGAATATCGGTGTTCCCACCACGTTCCTGCAGTGCACCAGACTGCCGTCCTCCGCATCGTTGGCATCTCCTTTCGTCCGGAAGCGAATCACAGACTTGTCTTCATCATCCGCCACGATACCCACAATTCGGTGTGTCGCAACGATATCCTCATCCAGCAGAAAGCTAATCACATCTCCCTCATTCAGCTGGAACGGATCAACGGATTTCACGTAAATCATAGAACCTACCGGATAGGACGGCTCCATGGAGCCGGACAGAACCGTAAAGACATGCATGCCAAACACACGCGGCGCCACCAGCAGAAGCACAAGTACCAGTGCCAGAATCACAGCGAGTGTCGAGAGAATATTGGCTGTTTTTTTGATGGTCTGTATCATTATATTTCTCCTTCTTCTGTACATTCGTAAAGTATATCATCTTTTTTACACTTTTCAATAATTCACGGTGCTTCTTTGCAGAAAACAAACGGAACGCGAATTTTTTGCCGTAGAACGATGTCGAAATATTATTGATTTTACAGTTTTTTATCTCTTATTGTCTGTTTTTGCGTCAAACAATATGCGAAATATTTTTCCATTTTTATTTTTTTACACTTTTTGTTTTCGTGCCGTAAATCGATGCTTTCTGTCGAAAAAAAATACCCCTGCATCATACAGGGGTAAATGGTATTCACTCGCAACTGACTATTGTATTCTTTTATTCTTATTCTTCTATGACTACTTCCCGGTGATTACGATCCAGCACATAGGCTGTCACCTTTCCATCCGGTCCGCAGAGTTCATCTTCAATCAGCTGTTTCAGGGCAGCCTGGGCTTCCCGCATCCGCGGCACATCTGCTTCCGATACCGTTTCGATGCACATGAATGCATTGACGGTGTCCTCCGTCAGCATGGTGCGCACCGATTCCCTCCAGTTGAAGCATCGGCAGATGGCACCGGCATCATCCTTGTAAACCACTTCTCCTTCATAAGGCGGCTCACTTTTATCACTGCCGTAGGTCACGAAGTCCTCTCCGCCTTCTGCTACGGTCAGGCGCATATCGCCCTGAAAGGCGTCGATATTTTCGCCGCCCACCGGCACGCCGTACCGCAGGGAGACACCGTTATACAGATCCACCAGCGGATTGATGCAGCCAATGG
>JBJESY010000016.1:0-5512 GCA_051883035.1 Anaerovoracaceae bacterium
TGAAGAAAACTTTTCGGACTTCATCGAAAAATACGGCATCACCGACATGTACACCGGCGGCTTTTATCCGTTCGAAAGTCCGGAGGAGAAATGGGCCTGGTGGAGCCGCCATATTTTTCTGAACCGGTACACAGCGCCGCCGCTTCCGGTCTACGACCAGCTTCTGGAACTGGTGAAGGAAAAGGACTATTTCGTCCTGACCACCAACGTGGATCACCAGTTCCAGCGGGCAGGCTTTGACAAGTCCCGGCTCTTTTACACCCAGGGGGATTATGGTCTCTGGCAGTGCAGCATGCCCTGCCATGGGAAGACCTACGACAACGAGGAGACCGTCCGTAAGATGCTGACGCAGCAGAAGGACATGCGAATCCCTGCAGAGCTGGTGCCCCGCTGTCCTGTCTGCGGCAGGCCCATGACCATGAGCCTGCGGTGTGATTTCACCTTCGTGGAAGACGAGGGCTGGCACGCCGCCTGCCGCCGCTATGAAGACTTCCTGAGCCGCTGCCGGGGCCGCCGGGTCCTCTTTCTGGAACTGGGCGTGGGTGCCAACACTCCCGGCATCATCAAATATCCTTTCTGGCAGATGACGGCGCAGAATCCCAATGCTGCATACGCCTGCATCAACCAGGGGGAAGCATTTACAAATGCGGCAATTGCGGATCGCTCCATCTGCATCAACAGAGATATCGGGACGGTTCTGCAGAAACTGTGAAATTACCGGGTTGTGTAAGTATATTGTATTCTTTTCCGTACACGCTTGCCTTCTCTTCCGAATTGTGGTAGATTGGTTTCATTCTTTTGTTTTTTGGAACAAAGAAAATCGAATAATCTTGTGAAATTTTTGTTTTTATTCACGATTATCTATGGAGAATTTGGAGGAAAGATAAAATGAGTAAAAAACGCACTCTCACCATGGACGGCAATACGGCGGCTGCACATATTGCCTATGCCTTTACGGATGTAGCAGCCATCTACCCCATCACCCCCTCTTCCGTCATGTCGGAAACCGTGGACGAATGGTCTGCTTACGGAAAGAAGAATCTCTTCGGCCAGACTGTGAAGATTGCAGAGCTTCAGTCAGAAGCGGGCGCAGCAGGAACGGTTCACGGCTCTCTGACCGCCGGTGCTCTGACGACCACTTTTACTTCATCGCAGGGCCTTCTGCTGATGATTCCGAATATGTATAAAATCGCCGGTGAACTGCTGCCGGGTGTGTTCCACGTGGCAGCCAGAACCGTTGCCAGTCATGCACTCTGTATCTTTGGCGATCACTCCGATGTCATGGCAACCCGCCAGACCGGTTTCGCCATGCTGGCTTCCGGCTCCGTGCAGGAAGTCATGGACCTGGGCGGCATCGCCCATCTGGCGTCCATCAAGTCCCGGGTTCCGTTTCTGCATTTTTTCGACGGGTTTCGGACATCCCATGAAATCCCGAAAATCGAAGTGCTGGACTACGAAGACCTGAAAAATCTGCTGGACTGGGATGCGGTAGCTGCTTTCCGGGCCCGCGCCCTGAATCCCGAACATCCGGTCATCCGGGGCACTGCCCAGAATCCGGATATTTTCTTCCAGAGCCGGGAAGCCGCCAACAAGTATTACGACGCTGTGCCGGATATCGTGGAAGACTATATGAATCAGATCAGCCAGCTGACCGGACGTACCTATCACCCGTTTGACTACGTGGGTGCGCCGGATGCCACCAATGTGGTCATTGCTATGGGTTCCGTCTGCGAAACCATCGAAGAAACCATGCAGAAGCTGCTGGCAGAAGGTCACAAGGTAGGTCTGATCAAAGTCCGCCTGTACCGTCCTTTCTCGAAGAAACATCTGCTGGCTGTTCTGCCCAAGACCGTGGAGCGGATTGCAGTCCTCGACCGTACCAAGGAGCCGGGTGCACCGGGTGAGCCGCTGTATCAGGATGTCCGCACCGCCCTTTACGGCATGAAGTACGCCCCTGAAGTTTACGGCGGCCGTTACGGCCTGGGCTCCAAGGATGTGACCCCGGGCATGATTCACAGCGTTTTCGATAACCTCTACCATAAACATCCGAAGGATCACTTTACCGTGGGCATCGAGGACGACGTCACCGGTCATTCCCTGCCCCATACCGTGGGCATCGCACGGGAACCGGAAGGTACCATCAAGTGCAAGTTCTGGGGGCTTGGTTCTGATGGTACTGTCGGTGCCAATAAGACGGCCATCAAGATCATCGGTGACAAAACAGACCTGTACGCACAAGGCTATTTCAGCTATGACTCCAAGAAGTCCGGCGGCCTGACCGTATCCCATCTCCGATTCGGCAAATCCCCGATCCAGTCCACCTATCTGATCAACCGGGCTGACTTCGTGGCATGCCACAACCAGGCCTACCTGCGGCAGTACGACATGCTGAAAGACCTGACTGACGGCGGAACCTTCCTGCTGAACACACTTTGCGACGAGACCACCATCGGCGACTATCTGCCTGCATCCGTGAAGCGCGCCCTGGCCAAGAAACACGCCCGGTTCTACATCATCAACGCCTGGGACATTGCAGAGAAGATCGGCCTCGGGAGCCGCATTAACATGATCATGCAGGCGGCCTTTTTCCAGCTGACCGGCGTCATTCCCATCGACGACGCAGTGAAATATCTGAAAGAGGGAATTGAAAAGACCTATAAAAAGAAAGGCCCGGCCATCGTGGAAATGAACTGCCAGGCGGTAGACTACGGTGTCCGTGAAATC
The DNA here is from genome assembly GCA_051883035.1 of Anaerovoracaceae bacterium. GTDB lineage: Bacteria > Bacillota > Clostridia > Peptostreptococcales > Anaerovoracaceae > RGIG7179. Next base: position 2,725 of record JBJESY010000016.1, read on the forward strand.
CATAAAATCGAAGTTCCGGAAGAATGGCTCCATGCGGAGGATCCGCGGGAGCGGCCTCTGGATATTCCGCAGTTCGTTGAGGAACTGATGATTCCGATGAACCGTCAGGAAGGCGACGACCTTCCGGTCAGCGCTTTCGAAACCGTTGCGGACGGTACATTCCCGAGCGGCACCAGCAAGTTTGAAAAGCGGGGCGTCGCCATCTATCTCCCGAAGTGGGATGCGGAAAAATGCATTCAGTGCAACCAGTGTTCCTTCGTCTGTCCGCACAGTGCCATCCGTCCTGTACTCCTCACGAAAGACGAAAAGGAAGCGGCACCGGCAGATTTCCTGACAAAGCCTGCCGTGGGAAAAGAACTGAAAGGCCTGCACTACCGGATGCAGCTGTCCTCGCTGGACTGCCTGGGCTGCGGTAACTGCGCCGACATCTGCCCGGCTTCCGAAAAGGCACTCACCATGACAGCCTATGCGAAGATCGCGGCACCGGAAGCGGAAAACTGGGAATATAGTCAGACTATCCCTTCCAAGGCAGACCTAGTAAACCGTCACTCGGTAAAGGGCAGCCAGTTCGCACAGCCGTACATCGAATTCAGCGGTGCCTGCGCAGGCTGCGGAGAAACACCGTACATTAAACTGATCACCCAGCTCTTCGGCGATCGGATGATGATTGCCAATGCCACCGGCTGTTCCTCCATCTGGGGTGCGTCTGCACCATCTATGCCATACTGCACTGATCCGCAGGGCCGCGGTCCTGCCTGGGGCAATTCTCTGTTTGAGGATAACGCCGAGTACGGCTACGGCATGCTGCTGGCAGTCCGCCAGATGCGTGAAAAAATTGAGAGCAACATGCGTGCCCTGCTGGCTCTGGATATCGACGAAAACCTGCGGGAAGCCTTCAAGGAATGGCTGGAATACAAGGATGACGGCGAAGAGTCCCGCAAAAAAAGTGAAAAGGTGCTGGCTGCCATCGAAGAGATGACCACCAGCGACAGCGTCATCATCAGCCTCTGCCAGCGAATCGTGGATCTGAAGGATTACCTGGTGAAGAAGTCCATCTGGGCCATCGGCGGCGACGGCTGGGCCTATGACATCGGATACGGCGGCCTGGATCACGTGCTGGCCTCCGGGGAAAACATCAATATTCTCGTGTTTGATACGGAAGTCTACTCCAACACCGGCGGGCAGGCCTCCAAGGCCACACCGGCAGCTGCCATTGCCAAGTTCTCCGCCTCCGGCAAACGGATCAAAAAGAAGGATCTGGGCATGATGGCCATGTCCTACGGCTATGTATATGTGGCTCAGGTGGGCATGGGTGCAGACAAGCAGCAGCTGATGAAAGCCATCACCGAAGCCGAGGCCTACGACGGACCGTCCCTGATTATCGCTTACGCGCCATGTATCAACCACGGCCTGAAAAAAGGCATGGGCAAGTCCCAGGAAAATACCCGGGACGCAGTGGCTTCCGGCTACTGGAACCTGTACCGCTACAATCCGGAGCTGAAAAAGATCGGCCGCAATCCGTTCACCCTGGATTCCGACGCACCGACCGCAAGCTTCCGCGATTTCATCATGGGACAGGTGCGCTATTCCTCCCTGGCCAAGGAGTTCCCGGATATCGCCGAAAAGCTTTATGAAATGACCGAAGAAGACGCCCGTCAGCGGTACGAAGGTTATCGAAAGCTGGCGGACATGGATTAATATTTCGCAGGAAGACACGTACAACGCTCAAAAGAGTGCTGTGCGTGTTTTTCTGTTTTCGTCGAATAAGATTGGAGTAAAGTGCGTATACTATGTGATTATAGGAAGGAAAAATGTAAATAGTTGCAAAAATCCTTCGTAAAATTCGTCTGCCGCTTGAATGCAGAATAAAAACATGGTATTATAGGAAGGAAAAATGTGATTAGTTGCAAAAATCATTTCTAATGGAGGTTTTTCTATGGAAATACGCAGGGATTATTATTTGAACAAATTGATAAACAGAAAAAATAACGGGCAGATTAAAGTGATTACAGGTATTCGCAGATGTGGAAAGTCATACTTACTAAACAATCTGTTCTATCGTCATTTACTAGAGTCAGGTGTTCGTAAAGATCATATTATCCGCTTTGCGTTCGATTCTGCGGATGACCTGGTTTTAATAGGGGAAAGTCTTATTCAAATTGAGAAAGAGAAAAGAGGCGTTGACCCGGAAAAGTTTATGGCATATATTCGTTCTCAAATAAGAGACGAAGAAATGTATTATCTGTTATTGGATGAAGTTCAGATGATGGACTGTTTTGAAGCAGTATTAAACGGGTATCTTCGCAAGGAGAATGTGGACGTATTTGTGACCGGAAGTAATGCCAGATTATTATCAAAGGATATTGCAACAGAATTCGCCGGCCGAGGCGATGAAGTCCATATGCATCCGTTAAGTTTTGCGGAATTCATGTCCGTGTATAAAGGCGACAAGTACATGGGATTATCAGAATATATGCTGTATGGTGGTATACCTGTTGTCGTTTTGAAGGAGACCGCTGATGATAAGGCTTCCACATTACAGAACTTATTCAGTGAGATTTATCTTCGGGATATTCTAAAAAGAAATCGCATAAAAAACATTGACGAGTTGGGAGAACTTTTGAATATATTATCTTCTGCAATTGGATCATTGACAAACCCGGAAAAACTTAAGAATACATTCAGAACTGTAAAGAAGTCAAAGATAAATGCAACTACAATTAAAAAGTATCTGGATTATTTTGAGGACTCTTTTTTAATAGATGCTGCATATCGTTATGATATCAAG
>JBJESY010000017.1:0-5488 GCA_051883035.1 Anaerovoracaceae bacterium
GGATGAATCAGCAGGACGAATTTACCGCATACGATGTGGTGAACGGGTACAGCGAAAAAGAACTGCGGGAAATCATTTCCGGATATGGCGAAGAACGGTGGGCATCCAGAATTGCCCAGTTCATCGTAAAGCGCAGAAAGGAAAAGCCGCTGGAAACCACCTTTGAACTGGTGGACGCCATCAAGGCAGCCATACCGGCAGCCGCCAGACGAGACGGACCGCACCCGGCCAAGCGGACCTTCCAGGCCATCCGGATCGAGGTCAACGACGAGCTGGGACAGCTGGAGCGTGCCATCGAAGCCTTCTGCGACGTGCTGGCACCGGGCGGCAGACTCTGCGTCATCACCTTCCATTCCCTGGAGGACCGGATCGTGAAGGATATCATCGCAAGACGCATGAACCCATGCACCTGTCCGAAGGAATTTCCGGTCTGTGTGTGCGGAAAGAAGCCGGACATCCGAAAGATAACGGGAAAGCCGATCCTTCCTTCTCCGGAGGAGCTGGAAGCCAACCCGCGGGCAAGAAGCGCCAAGCTGCGCGTTGCCGAAAAACTGCAGCAGGAGAAATAGCACAGAATAAGCAGCATAAAAAAGCATAAAAAGAAGAAACAGAAGAAACACCGAGAGAATATATTTTGAGGAGAACATCATGGCAGTGACTGAGAGAGTCCGTGAAGATCAATTTGAATATACCTATGGCGGCCGGATGAGCCGGGAATTCGTTCCTGCATACCCGGGATGGGATGAGGAAGACGGAAGAGTCAGACGGACCAGAGAACGGCCGAAGGCGGAACCGCAGAAAGAAAAGAAACAGCAGAGCCTGACAGCGGGAGAACTGCGGCAGCTGATTTTTGTGGCGGTGTTCGTGGCAGTGCTGCTGATCGGCATCCTGGTGCTGAATGCCTATGCGGCCAACATCCAGTGCAGCATCAACAGCCTGACCAAGGCCAACATGAACCTGGAGGACGAGATTGATGTGCTGAACATGAAGATTGACCAGAGTACCAGCATCGAGCAGATCGAATCCTATGCCATGAAAAACCTGAATATGCGGTATCCCAAGAGCAGTCAGTGCATCTACATCGAGGAAAATGCGAAGCTGACGGAAAACTTCTCGCAGGTGATCCGCCAGAAAGCCTATGCCCAGTGACGTGACCGTGGTGCATTCGGCGTTGTGACCGGTAATTTGACCGAAACTTCGGACCGCCGGACACAGCGAAATAATTTCATAAAAACACAGAAGCCAGACAACTACATAGCAATTTCGTGGTCTGGCTTTTTATCATCAAAGGGGAAGTATGAAAAAGACGGTATCGGTAAAACAGAAAAAGAGAATCGCGCTGGGGTTCGTACTGCTCAGCCTGCTGCTGATCGGCCTTACCTTCCGGGTGGGCTGGCATCAGATTGTGCGGGCCGGGGAACTGACAGAGCGTGCCCAGCAGCAGCAGACCCAGGATGTGCCTATCGCCGCCAAGCGGGGAACCATCTATGACCGCAACGGCAAGGAGCTGGCCAGCAGCATCACCTGCTATTCCGTATGGGTCCGACCTGCCCAGCTGCTGAAGGATAAGGAAGGCAACAGCCTGTCCGATGAGAAGGTGACGGAAATCGCGGAAAAGCTGGCGGAAGTCACCGGGCAGGAAACGGAGAAGGTCCGCAGCCTCATTACCCGGGAACAGGCTCTGGTCAAGGTGGCCAAATATCTGGATAAGGAGGCATCCGACCAGGTACGGGCGCTGAAGCTTTCCGGCGTGGAGATCTCGGAGGACACCCGCAGGTATTACTCCCTCGGCAACTTCGCATCTCAGGTACTGGGCAGCGTCACGGACGACAACACGGGGCGTACCGGCATCGAGCTGGAGTACGATCAGTATCTCAGCGGCATATCCGGCCGGTGGGTACGGAACATCGACGTAGCCGGAAACGAGCTGGTGGACGGTTCTGAGGAATATCACGAAGCACAGGACGGCCTCAATGTGGTCATGACCATCGATGAAGCCATCCAGTACTATGCGGAAAAGGCCGTGGCGGAAGGTATGGAAAAGACCAAAGCCGACCGGATCATGTGCCTGGTGATGAATCCAAACACGGGTGAGATCCTGGCCAGCGTGGTGTCTCCGGGCTTCGACCCCAATAATGCCACCCAGCCGGACGATGAAGAGAAACTGGAGGAATTCGAAAAGCTCACCACGGAAGAGCAGAACAAGTACCTGTTCAAGCTCTGGAGAAACCCGATCGTCAGCGATACCTACGAACCGGGTTCCACTTTTAAGCTGATCACGGTATCCTCTGCTCTGGAGGACCGTGCCATCACCACGTCGGATACCTTCAGCTGCAACACGTATGTAAATATCGCAGGGATCAACCTGCACTGCTGGAGCGCCAGAGACCACGGAACGCAGACCGTCAAGGAGGCGGTGGGGAATTCCTGCAACCCGGCCCATGCCAAGATTGCGACGAAAATGGGCAAGACGGCGTTCTATAAATATCTGAATCTGTATGGAATCACGGACAAAACCGGTGTGGATTATCCGGGCGAAACCAGCTCCATCATGTATGCCCTGAAAGATGTAGGGCCGGTGGAACTGGCCACCATGGGCTACGGCCATAGTATCTCCGTGACGCCGATTCAGCTGCTGACTGTCATCAATGCCATCGGAAACGGCGGCGATCTGCTGCAGCCGAGATATGTGAAGGCTCTTACCGATTCCGAGGGAAACGTGGTGAAGGAATTCGATACGACGGTGGTCCGCAAGGTGCTGTCCTCGAAAACCGCCCGGGAAATGCGGGACATGATGGAATACGTGGTTGCCGAAGGCAGCGGCGGAAATGCCAAAATCAGCGGATACCGGGTCGGCGGTAAGACGGGCACGGCCAACAAGGTGGATGCAGGCACCGGCAAATACGGCAGCTACTACTATTCCTCCTTCGTGGGCATGGCGCCCATGGATGATCCGCAGGTGTCGGTCCTGGTGGTTCTAGACAGTCCGAAGGGCGCCTTCTATGGTTCCCAGGTGGCTGCACCGGTGGCCAAGTCCGTGCTGCAGGATACCCTGCGGTATCTGGGCGTGGAACCGGAGTACACCGAAGAAGAGCAGGCGGCCATCGACGGCAATTATACGGTGGTTCCCGATGTGGTCGGAAAGGAATTCAGTGAAGCGGTCGGCATGATCGGCGGCAAGGAACTGAAATACAGCCGTCCGAAAAATACAAAAGATGACGACAACTTCATCGTTGCGGCCCAGTATCCGAAGGCCGGCACCAAGGTGAAGCGCAATTCCGTGGTTTATGTATATAAAGAATAATCTGAAAGAAAAGAATATGAAAGCCCTGAGAAAGGAAATCGATTATGAAGCTTGCTGCTTTGACCGAAGGCCTGCAGTATACGCTGCTGCAGGGCACCATGGAAAAAGACGTGAACTCGCTGATTTACTTTTCAGATGAAGCCGAAGCCGGGTCGGCATTTTTCGCCATTCCCGGATCGGAAAAGAACGGGCTGGCCTATGTACAGGCGGCACAGGCGCGGGGTGCGGATGTATTTCTCGTCCAGGAATCTTTCTTTTTGGATTCCCTTTCTGTGCAAAATCCACAGAGCCGGCCTCCTACGGTTCTCCTGGTGGAGGATGTGAGAAAGGCGCTTGCTCTCATGAGCAGCCGGTTTTACGGCAATCCCTGTGACAGTCTGTTTACGGTGGCTGTGACCGGCACCAAGGGAAAGACCAGCACTACTTATATGCTCCGGGCGATTCTGGAGGAAGCGGGAATCCGTACCGGGCTCATCGGCACCGTGGAAAATGGCTGGGATGGCCATTTTCAGGAAGCGGAACGGACGACGCCCCAGTCGCTGGATGTGCAGCGCTGGTGCCGGCAGATGGCCGACGGCGGCTGCCGGGCCGTAATCATGGAGGTGTCCAGCCAGGGTCTGAAGCAGAGCCGGGTATACGGTGTGCCTTTTGATCTGGGGATTTTCACCAACCTGAGCCCGGATCACATCGGACCGGGGGAGCATGAAAGTTTCGAAGAATACGCATACTGGAAAAGCACCCTCTTTTCCCAGTGCAGAACTGCTGTCATTCTGGAAGATGAGCCCGCCTGGCGGGAGCTGCTGGAAGCAAGACGGCAGGAGGAAGCGAGCTGCGGAGACATTCTGCCGCAGAGGGTTTTGTCCTTCGGACAGCAGGCCGGAGCGGATTTCCGTTGCAGCCATCTGGAACTGACAAAGGATGAAACCGGTCTGGGAACATCCTTCCTTCTGGAGGAGCGGTGTTCCCAGACGGAGCGGAAACTGTCGCTGGGTCTACCGGGACTCTTTCAGGCCTTTAACGCCGCCGGCGCAGCGGCGGCGGCCAGATCCTGCGGCATCGGGTGGACGGTGATCGAGGAGGCTCTGAAAAAAGTCCGTGTGCCGGGCCGGGTGGAGCCGGTGGATACGGGAGGAAAGACCTGCGTGCTGGTGGATTACGCCCACAACGGGCTGGCGCTGCGCCAGCTGCTGCGGGATCTGAGGGTTTACGGGCCGCGACAGCTGATTGTGGTTTTTGGCTGCGGCGGAAACCGCGACCGGAACCGGAGAAAGGAAATGGGCAGTGCAGCGGCAGAGCTGGCTGACCGAACTATCGTCACCTCGGATAATCCCAGGAAGGAGAAACCGGAAGCCATTATCGCCGACATCGTTTACGCCATGGAGGAAGTCCGAAACGAGGGCAGACTGCGGGGCAGCTGGCAGACGGTGGAAAACCGGGCAGAAGCCATCCGGGAGGCGGTCCGGCTGGGAGAAAAAGACGACATTGTGCTCATCGCCGGCAAGGGACATGAAACCTATCAGCTGACCGGAGAGAAAAAGATACATTTTGATGACAGAGAAATTGTCAGAGACTATATTATGAAAATCCATGATTTTCAGGATTATACGGGGGAAAACAGAACATGAAGAACATCACGGTGAAGGAAATTCTGGAGCAGACCGGCGGCAGACTGCTGCAGGGAAGCGAGGACTGCTATATGAGAGGCGCATGCATCGATTCCAGAGAAGTGACAGCGGAAAACGGGTTCTTTCCCATGAAAGGAGCCAGGGCAGACGGCCATGATTATCTGGCAGATGTGCTGAAAAGAGGATGCCGGCTGCTGGTCATCTCCGACGAAGAGAAAGTGCCGGGCGAGGATGTTTTGGGGGAAATGGGACTGAAAAAAGACGACGTCAGTATCATTCTGGTGCCGGATACCCTGCGGGCCCTTCAGCAGCTTGCGAAATATTATATAGCGGCTCTGCCGCTGAAAAAAAAGATTGCCGTCACCGGCAGCGTGGGCAAGACCAGTACCCGCGACATGCTCTATTATGTGGCGTCCACCCGCTATAAGACGGGAAGAAACCAGAAAAATTACAACAATGAATTCGGTCTGCCGCTGACGATCCTGTCTTTTGATGAGGATCTGGAGGTGGCCGTGCTGGAAATGGGCATGGACAGCCGGGGAGAGATCGACGTGCTGGC
>JBJESY010000018.1:0-5488 GCA_051883035.1 Anaerovoracaceae bacterium
GAGATACATATCTGATTTCTGATTCTGCCGTGCCTTTTCAGCAGTATTATTTCAAAAAAAGAAGCAGGAGATCAATCGGCTGCTCTGTCGATTGGCCTCCTGCTTTCTGATTTATGCCTTCTTACCGACTGCAGAAATTACACTGGAATACGGTGTATAGTAGGTCGTCCCGTTTCCGTAACGGTATCCGCGTGCTTTGTAATAATACGTTTTCCCAGACTTCACATTCATATCTCTGTATGCTCTAATATCGTCGCCGTCAAACTCTGCAATCATTTTATATTTTCCATCCTTTGATGTTGCCCGGTACAGCTTGTATCCATCCACCGCATAACCTGCTGACTTAGACCATTTCAGGGGAATAATTACGTCCTTCGATTCCGCACAGTTCTTGACAGCCTTTACCGTTATTTTTGTACTTTTGATACCTTCTATGGTTGATTTGCTGATTTTTTTGGCCTTCAGAGCACCAATGACTTCCTCCTGGTACATTTCGTAGTTTGGCGAATCCTTGGATGGAATGGTATCACAATCTGCGCCGTACAGGCTTCCGCCTTTGGTCGTCACCGGAAAGCAATATCCGGCAACCGCCTCATCGTAAACCAGCATCGGGGATAAATCGCTGATCTCCCAGTTCTTCCATATGGCTGCAAGTCCGCCCTCGATTTCTCCGTAACGGCCTTGAACATTTTCGTAAAGTGGCAGCCCTTCCAGACTTCCTTTTTTGTTTCTGAAGATGATGACACCATTCTTGACCTTCGATCCCTTCTCGACCTTCATGTCGCCGTAAACCTCCAGACCCCAGCCGTTCAGATTCAGGACGCCTTTGTTTTTTACGGTTACATTCTGATATCTTCCGGAATTTGAACTGGACATTTTCAGACCGGATGAACCGACATTCAGATCCGAATATGCAAATGCAGATGCCGTCTGAAGAACAATCAACAAAACGGAAATGAATACAATAAAAGACTTTTTCATGGTTTCCTCCTTCGTTCACGACTGATTCTGTGCTGCCGGGTTCACTCATCGCAGTCTGCCCAGTTTTGACTGCAGATTGAAATGCAGTGCAAAGAGTTTTTGTAGAATACCATAGGTTTCATTATTTGTCAATATGAGCTGATGTTTTTCGCATTATCCCCGCGCAATCGTATTCTGCGAGAGCTTCGGTTTTCTTTTCTCCTCGAAAAGTTTTCTTTTGGAAAACTTTTTGGCGATTTTGGAAAACCGATCGCTGGTTTTCGCCGATTTTCTCTCCATTCAGCCAATTTCGGTGCAAAATTGTAATTTTCATACTGTAATAAAATTTATATATTTTACTAAATATGGAATTTTTTATCGGCTGGTTTTCCAAAAATCCGTTTTTGTTTTCTTTTGGAAAACTTTTTAGCAGTTTTGGAAAACCGACAGAAGAAAACGGCTGGGACAATGCGAATCGAAAAAAGGATCCGGGCAATACTGCCGGATCCGCCATACTTTCACTGTCAAAATTCTGTTATTTTCTCACCAGTTTTCCCAACTGATCTGCCCAGTAACCCCAGCCTTCCGTAATAATCTTTCTGCCGGCATACATGGCAGCCAGAGACAGATCCAGTGCCGGTGCGATTTCCACCACGTCAAAGGCCATAATATTCAGGCCGGTGAACAGCTTCTCCAGCAGAGTCAGTGCCATTCTCGAGGTCAGACCGCCGAACTGCGGCGTACCGGTGCCTGCAGCGAAGCCTGGATCCAGTGCGTCGATATCGAAGGTGATGTAAACCTTCTTGAATTTCTTCATTTTTTCCACGCAGTCTGCGGCAACTGCTTCAATTCCTTCGTGATAGCAGTCATAGGCTGTCTTCACCTGAATGTTGTTTTCTTTATGGAACTGGAATTCATCCGGTTCGATGGACCGAATTCCGATGAAATACAGGTTCTCCAGAGATGTTACATTCTCCAGTTCCAGAGCGCGCCGCTCTGTACTGCCATGAGACAGCGGATCGCCCTCCAGGGCCTCGCAGAGGTCCATATGGGCATCGATATGAATGATGCCGAATTCCTCGTCCAGCGCCTTGTTGATACCCCGCTCCACAGGAATGGTCACGGAATGATCGCCGCCCACCATGGTAAAGCGCACGTTTTTCTTCACCAGCTCTGCCACATAGTCTTCCACTTCGCGAAAAATCTCGTCTCTGTCTCCTTCGAAGTCCCCGCCGTCAACCACGTTCAGGGTATCGAAATAGTCCAGCCGCTCTGTGCACGGCGTGGAGCAAAGTGTGTTTGCCCGCAAGATTTTCGGTGCTTCTGCCGCACCGCCCCGGTAGCTGACACCGCCGTCAAACGGAATGCCGAAAATCACTATATCAGCTTCTTCTTCCTTCATCTGCGGTCGGTTGAGACCACACCAGGTCTCGTTGTTTTTTACAAATTCGTCTCTTACTAACATACCTACTCCCTCCTGACCGGATAAATCATCTACTGTCATTTTGCCATAAATCTGTCATCTTTTCAATGTACAGCTGCTGCACTCCAGTCGATATTTCGACAAAAACAGGGAAAAAGTAGACCTATTGTCTACTTTTCCCCTGCTTTTGTCTATATTTATTGCAATATACGATATTACGCTTCGCTCTGTTTCTCAAACCGCACGGTCACTGTGGTGCCCACGCCTTCGTTGCTCTCCAGCGAAATGGTGCCGCCATGGTAGGCCACCCCGTGTTTCACGATAGACAGGCCCAAACCCGTACCCGGAACCTGCCGGTTATGGCTCTTATCCACCCTGTAGAACCGTTCGAAGACACGATCCAGATCTTCCTTCGGAATGCCGATGCCTGTATCGGCCACCCGCAGAACGCAGGCGCCACGTTCCGTATCCACGGTGACGGTCACCTTGCCGCCGGGACGATTGTATTTCACCCCGTTTTCGCACAGGTTATATACGATCTCATCCAGAATGTAATCCACTCCGTGAATCATGGTGCTTCCTCCCAGAAGCTCCAGTGTCACATCGGCCTGCCGCGCTCTGGAACGGAGCCGGTCCAGCACATCCCGTGCAACCAGATACAGATCCACATCCTCTCTTTCTTTTTTGATGTAGTTCTCATCCAGACGGGACAGCTGCATAATATCGTCAATCAGCGATATGAGCCGTGAAGATTCTTCTTTGATGGTTCCGGCAAACTGATTCACATCCTCCGGCTTCACCAGACCGCTGGCAAGCATATCGGATACACCGTAGATGGAAGTCAGCGGTGTCTTCAGCTCATGGGACACATTGGAGGTGAATTCCCGGCGAAGCTGTTCGCCCAGTTCCCGTTCTGTCACATTCATCAGAATCAAGATTGCACCGGTGACCTTCCCGTCACTGAACGCAGGGCTGGCAAGGATCTCATAGGTTTCTCCGCCAATGACCATCTGCTGCTTGCTGCTCTCACCGGCCAGAGATTCCTCCACAGCACGCCGGAACGGCTCGCTCCGGTTGAGAGAAAGCACGCTGCCTGACGGTGCTTTCGGCGCTTTTATCTGTTCATTTTCTGCCGGCGCCCCCAGAATCCGCAGCGCACTCCGGTTCCAGGTCAGCACCTCCAGATTGCTGTCGATGATCAGCAGGCCCTCCCGCATATTCTGGGTAATGATATTGAATTCTTCCTGACGGCTCCGCAGTTTTTCCATCTGACGGTGAATCTTCAGATTCTGCTGCCGGATCCGATGGAGCAGCGGTGCCATTTCCTCGTAGTTTTCCGGAATGTCCGGATCATTCAGGTCAATATCGTTAATCGGCTTTACGATATGTTTGGTGATATTATGGGAAATGATGGCCGCAAGGGCAATCAGAATGGCTGCAATGACCACCACCATCCCGAAGGTGTCCAGAATCAGCCCCAACTGGGAATAGTGGCTGGTGGAAACCCGCAGCACGCTGCCGTCCGCCAGCTTCATGGCATAATACCGTGTCTCGCTGGCCATGGTTACCGATTCACGCACCGCATGGCCTTCGCCGGAAATCAGCGCCATCTGAATCTCTTCCCGATCCAGATGGTTTTCCATGGTTTGTTCATCCGCCTGGCTGTCATACAGAACACTGCCGGTGGCATCCACCAACGTGACACGGCTTTTCAGCCTGCCGATCTTTTCGATGCGCTGCAGGTAAGCAGTCCCGCTCTGCTCCATGCCGGTGGCCACCAGATTCGCCTCGTTTTCCAGTTCCTTATCGATCTGCGTTCCCAGATAATCATACATGACACCCATGATCAGACCGGTGCAGCACAGCATGATAATCAGGGAGACAACTATAATCCCTGTGAAAATCTTTTTGGTCATTTTATATTCTACTCCTCTACTCTGCGCTGATGCGATACCCCACGCCGCGCACCGTCTCAATCAGCTCCCCGCAGGAACCCAGCTTGGAACGGAGCGTCCGGATATGGACATCCACCGTCCGGTTTTCTCCGTCGAACTCATAGCCCCAGATTTCCTGCAGAATCTGATCCCGCGTCAGTACATTTCCCCGGTGCCGGAACAGATAGGAAAGCAGCTCAAACTCCTTCAGGGTCAGTGCCACATCCTCGCCGTTCACCCGGACGATATGTTTCGCCGGGGAAAGATACAGTCCGCCTGCCTCATACACTTTGTCATCGGAAACCGGTTCGGTTCGCCGCAGCAGTGCCTTCACACGGGCGATCAGCTCCATGGTGCCGAAGGGTTTGGTCACATAATCATCCGCACCGCCGTCCAGCCCCACCACCTTGTCGTATTCCGTACTTTTGGCAGTCAGCATCATGATCGGCAGGTTCTTCGTGGCAGGGGCTTTCCGAAGCCGGGCCAGAATGGACAGCCCGTCCTCCTCCGGCAGCATAATATCCAGCATCACCAGCTGCGGCTTCTGCTTTTCCATGGCCGCCCAGAACTCCCGGGGTGCAGCAAAGCCTTCTGCGTCCAGTCCGGAATTATTCAGTGCGTAGGTCACGAAATTTCTGATGTTGTTGTCATCCTCCAGCAAATAAATCATAGTTTTCCTCTTTCTGTCTGTCTTAGTTGGTTTCCTCCGGATGAGCACCGGTGATGCTGTACACCACCCACTCGGCGATATTGGTCGCGTGGTCGCCGATGCGCTCGATGTATTTGGCAATCATCAGAAGGTCCAGATAAAACTGTCCGTTCCGCGCCGGATCGTCGGTTTTTCCGGTCTGGGCGATTTCGGCAATCAGATCGCTCTTTACCTTCTCAAAATAATCATCCACTACGTCATCTTCCAGAATGACTTTTCTGGCCATCTCCAGGTCCTTATTGACGAAGGAGTTGATGCTTGCCGTCACCATACCGGCAGCAAAATCCGACATCTCCCGCAGATGATCCGGACCCGGGATCCGGTGATCTTCCATATATTTTACAATTTCCGCAATGTCCGCCGCCTGATCTCCGATTCGTTCCATATCAGAAATCATCTTCAGCGCAGAAGAGATGATGCGAAGATCTCTGGCCACCGGCTGCTGCTGCAGCAGAAGCTTCA
>JBJESY010000019.1:0-1992 GCA_051883035.1 Anaerovoracaceae bacterium
CGATTTAGCCGATAACGGCACCTGGGAAGCCGGTAAGGTTCTGGTAACCGATATGGCCAATGGATACATCTCCATCGCTTATGGTGACGAAGAATCCACCCAGCAGGTTCCGGATTCCCTGAAGAGTGAAGTGGAAGACATGGCTGGAAAGATCATCAATGGTGAGATCGAAGTGGAAACCACAAGACAGTAATCCGAACATATCGCTGAAAAAGGCGTAGCGTTTCATGCGCTGCGCCTTCTTTATATTATGCTATCATGGTGCAGACCGGTCCGGCCGGCTGCACAGAACAGGAAATGAGGGAACAGAAGGTGCAGGATACCATAATTCAATTTGATCATATTTCCATGCAGTTTCCGGGGGTACTGGCCAACGATGATGTTTCTCTGGATATCCGGAAAGGAGAAGTTTTCGCACTGGTTGGCGAAAACGGCGCCGGCAAGAGTACGCTGATGAACATCCTCTACGGAATCCATACCCCGACCAGCGGCGAAATCTACATAAAGGGTCAGAAGCTGACCCGCCATGAACCGGGAGAATCCATTGCAGCCGGCATCGGTATGGTACATCAGCATTTCATGCTTGTTCCGTCCTTTTCGGTGGCGCAGAACATCGTCCTGAGCCGCGAGCCGCGGAAGATGGGCTTCTTTTACAATCTGAAACAGGCAGAGAAAGAAACGGAGAACCTGGTGGCCGAATACGGGCTGAAGGTGGATCCAAAGGCCACCGTCGGAGAAATCAGCGTCGGCCTGCAGCAGCGGGTGGAGATTCTGAAGACCCTGTACCGGGGGGCGGAGATCCTGATTCTGGATGAGCCGACGGCAGTGCTGACGCCCCAGGAAACGGAGGAACTCTTTACGGTGATTCGCCGCATTGTGAAAGAAAAGGACATGACGGTGATCATCATCACCCATAAGCTGTATGAGGTCATGGCAATTTCCGACCGGGTAGGCGTCATGCGGCAGGGAAAACTCATCGGCGTGGAAGAAACGAAAAACGTCAACGAACGGATCCTGGCATCCATGATGGTAGGCCGGGAGGTGCTGCTGGATCAGCTGGAAAAGACCGGCACACCGGGACAGGTTCTCATCGACGTACAGGATGTCCATGCGGACGACAACCGGGGTCTGCCGGCGGTGAACGGCGTTTCGCTGCAGGTGCGGGCCGGAGAGATTCTGGGTATCGCAGCCATCGAGGGCAACGGTCAGAGCGAACTGCTGGAGGTCATCACCGGCATGCGGCCGCTCCGCAGCGGGAAGGTTTTGGTCGCAGGACAGGATGCGTCGGGCAAAACACCGGGAGAGATTCGGGACATGGGCCTTGCCCACATTCCGGAGGACCGGATTGCCACCGGGGTATCCAGTCAGTCCACGGTGAAGGAAAATCTGATCATCGGCAAAGAACGGCGGCCGGATTTTGCGAAAAAAGGTATTCATCTGCGCCAGTCCTCCATCGCCCGTTACGCATCGGATCTCTTCGCAAAATACGATCTCCGGGGTGCCGGCATCGAGACCGGTGCCGGTTCTCTGTCTGGGGGAAATATGCAGAAAGTGGTGGTGGCAAGGGAGTTTTCCTTCGATACGCCGATTCTGGTCATCGCCCAGCCGACCCGGGGTGTGGATATCGGTGCCATGGAATTTATTCATAAGCAGATCGTGGCCAAGCGAAATGAAGGCTGTGCAATTCTGCTGGTCAGCGCCGATCTGGACGAGGTGCTGCGGCTCTCCGACCGGGTGATCACCCTGTACGAAGGAAAAGTAACCTGCCAGTTTGAAGCAGGAAAGATTGATAAAATGGAAATCGGTTACTATATGACAGGAAACAGAAAGGAGGGCGCAGAAGATGAAAGGAATTCTGAACCGTCTGTCTGCTAACAGGAATTATCTCATATCGCTGGCCCTCAGTATTCTGGCAGCCTTTCTCATCGGCGCCCTGCTGATGCTGGTGACCGGATACAACCCGGCGGCCGGCTACAGCGCCATGCTGAAGGG
>JBJESY010000019.1:2092-5454 GCA_051883035.1 Anaerovoracaceae bacterium
TGATGCTGGTGACCGGATACAACCCGGCGGCCGGCTACAGCGCCATGCTGAAGGGCGCCTTCGGCTCCTCCCGGGTGTTCGGAAACACTCTGGCCAAGATGCTGACCCTGTGTCTGACCGGTCTGGCCACGGCGGTGGGCGCCAAAGCCGGCCTGTTCAATGTGGGCGGCGAAGGGCAGCTGTACCTGGGCGGTATGGCAGCCACGGTGGTGGGCATCTACCTCTGCGGCCTGTCTCCGGTGATCGTAGTGCCTCTGGCATTTGCGGCAGCCATCATTGCAGGCGGTTTTTATGCCTGGGTTCCTGCAGTTCTGAAGGTGAAGCTGAATGTCAGCGAGGTCATCACCACCATCATGCTGAATTCGGTGGCCATCTACTTCTGCACCTGGCTGTGCAACGGGCCGCTGAAATCTGCCGACAAGGGAATCTCCGGAGCCACCGATGCGGTACCGGATGACTTTGTGTTCGGACAGGTCATCGCCCGCTCCAATCTGAGCACGGCCATCTTTTACAGTGCAGTCATCGCTTTCTTATGCTGGTACATCATGGAGAAGACCAGCATCGGACTGGAGATGAAGGTGACGGGCGAAAACCCGCGGTTTGCCTTCTTCTCAGGTCTGAAAAAGGATAAAATCATGATCTGGGCCATGGTGGCTTCCGGTGCCATCTGCGGTCTGGTGGGAATGTTTGAGGTATACGGGTACCAGCATCGGTTCCTGCCGACCATCAGCAACGAATTCTTTTTCGACGGCATGCTGGTGGCCATGATTATGAATTACAGTCCGCTGGGGATCATTCTCATGAGCTTCTTCTTCGCGGTCATCGATATCGGTGCCGGGGCCATGGAGCTTTCCACGGGAATTTCCCACGAGCTTTCGGATATCATTTTCGCCATCATCATCTTTCTGATGGCTGCGGAAGGCGGAATCTCCAGAGCCTTCAGTGCAAGGCAGCTGCAGAAGAAAGCGCGGAAAAAAATCAGTATGGATGCGGAACAGGAGGTGCAGAAGGGATGAATCAGATTTTAGAAGTATTTAACATGGGACTTCTGCAGAATACCCTCCGATCCGCCACGCCGGTGGTGCTGGCCGCCATGGGAGGGCTTCTGACCGAGCATGCAGGCATCATGAACATCGGTATGGACGGCATGATTCTGATGGGCGCTTTCGTGGCGGTAGCCGTCAGCTTTACCCTGTCCAGCGCGGCGCTGGGGGTGGTGGCTGCCGTAGCCATGGGTATTCTGGTGGGGCTGTTCTTTGCCCTGTTTGTGGTGAAGCTGAAAAGCGACGAGTTCATCATCGGTATGGCCCTCAATACCTTCGCCGGTGCACTGACAGTATATCTGCTCCGATCCATCTTCGGCGTGAAGGGAACCTTTTCCGATAAAGGCATCGTGGGTCTGCCGGAGATTCATCTGGATTTCCTGGATCACATTCCGTTCCTGGGACCTCTGCTGAACGACAATTCCGTGTTCGTCTATGTGACCTGGGTTCTGGTGTTTCTCACCTGGCTCTTTCTGTACCGGACGCCGTACGGCTTCTGGATGCGGGCAGCCGGGGAGCATCCACAGTCGCTGGAAACGGCCGGCATCAGTCCGGTGCGGATGAAATTCCTGGCCAGCGTCCTCTGCGGCATCTTCTGCGGGTTCGCTGGGGCGCACCTTTCTCTGGGATACCTGACCATGTTTACCGAAGGTATGAGCGGAGACCGGGGCTTCATCGCCTTTGCCTGCGTACTGTTCGGCATGGCTAATCCGCCGAAGGTCTTCCTGGCGGCGCTGCTCTTCGGATTCCTGCAGGCTCTGGGCCTGCGTCTGCAGAGCGTCGGCGTGCCGGCAGACCTGACTTCCATCATTCCGTACGCTTCTACGGTGCTGATGATGGTCTATGTGGTGGTCAGCGGAAACAAAAAGAAGAAAAAGGGATAGGAATCCGGACGATTCTGTGGTACAATAGTAGACGTCCGAAAAAATCCGGGCGAACAGATTTTGCGAAGTCAAAAAAATAAAAAAAGAAAATAAAGGGGAAAACCAATGAAAAAAAGTATTTCAATCCTGCTGATTCTGCTGCTGAGCGTCTCCCTCTTCGGGCTGACCGGCTGCGGCGAAAAGGAAGCAGAAATGGACAATCCGTTTGAAGGACTGAATCTGGAGGAGTACATCACTCTGCCGGATTACAATGTGTATACCACTTCCGAACCGGTGGTGGAAATCAGCGATGAGGATGTGGAAGCGGAGATTCAGACCCGTCTGGAGGATGCGGCAACTACCGAGAGCGTGACCGAGGGTACCGTGGAAAAGGGCGATACCGTGAAGATCTCCTATAAGGGGACGCTGGCGGACGGTTCCACCAAGGACGGCATGAACAGCGACGAATATCAGCTGACCCTGGGTTCGGCCAACATGATTGACGGCTTCCAGGAAGGCCTGTACGGGGCGACCATCGGTGAGCCGGTGACGCTGGATCTGCAGTTCCCGGATCCGTATTCGACCGATGAGGAACTGTCCGGGCAGCCTGTGACCTTCGAGGTGACCGTCCTCAGCAAGGAGGTGGAAGTGATTCCGCAGCTGGATGAGGAATTCGTCAAGGCCAACAGCGATTCTAAGACGGTGGAAGAATACAGAGAGGCTGTGAAGAAGGAACTGGAGCAGCTGGAATATGATGAGCAGCTCTATGATCTGAAGCAGGAAATCTTCACCAAACTCAGCGAAGAAACCGAGGTGCTGCAGTATCCGGAAGAAAGAGTGGATGAAGTGGCTGCTGTTCTGGACACCCAGTACAGAAATTATGCACAGCAGTATGGCTACGAGGAATGGGAAGTATTCCTGGACGAGATCTTCGCCATGACTCAGGAAGAGTTTGACGAGCAGATTAAGCTGGCTGCCCAGAACCAGGTGAAGGGTGAAATGATTACCTTTGCCATCGCGGAAAAGGAAGATATGATTCTGACGGCGGATGAATACCAGAAGGGTCTGGATGACATGCTGGCAGCGGTGAATCTGGATGCGGAAACCTTTGAATCTTACGTGGGCATGACCATCGAAGAATATGCCAAGGAGAACAACTTCGGCAGAGACCTGCTGCTGACGAAGGAGCTGGATGCAATCTACGAGCGTCTGGAAAAGAAATAGAGCAGAAAAAGAGAAAACAATCTGAGAAAACAATCTTTGAAACCGGAAGCCGGCTGTGGAAACCATGGCCGGTTTTTCTATTGAATTTTCGCCTGAAAAATGGTATGATTTATCGAATCAACCGTTAGAAATCGTGGAGCGATGGAATGGCGAACTATACGACGGAACAATGGAAATCGAAAAAAGAAGACTTTATGGAAGGGTGCTATGACTGCTTTGCAGAATACGGGCT
>JBJESY010000020.1:0-5445 GCA_051883035.1 Anaerovoracaceae bacterium
ACGAAAACCGTAACGCCGTATTCCTTCAGATTTTTCGTCACATAGCGCAGGCCGTCGCAGAACACGCTGCAGGCACCCATGCCCAGAAATACCATGACACCCCCCAGTCCGAAGCTGTGATGGAACGGCAGAAACGCCATATTCACATCATCGGAATAGAAGGCTTCGTAATTGTACATATCGATTGTGTTGCTGACGATATTATACTGGCTCAGCATCACTGCCTTGGACTGCTGGGTCGTACCGGAGGTGAAAAGCAGTACAGCCAGTGCATTTTCGTCGATGACAGCATCCCGATAGGACAGCTCACCTTCTGCCATGCGCCGCTTACCAGCTGCAAGCATCTCTTCATATTCATTGCCTTCTCCGGAAATGCACACGAAGGCTTCCACCTGAATCTTACCGTTTTCCCGTACCTGATCCACCAGCTTTTTCATTTTCTCGTCGTAAAACAGCAAGCGAATCCGGCTGCGGATGATGCTGTATTCCAGTTCTTCCGGTGTAAATCCCTTGTCAAGGGGCACCGCCACGTTGCCGCCGCAGACCACGGCCAGATAACAGTTATACCACGGATAGCTGTTTTCGCCGATGATTCCCATGGAACATCCGTCAAATCCTCTTGCCTTCAGCTCTGTCCCGAGGGCCTCCAGATTTTCGATGAGCTGCGCAAACGTGACAGATTTGATTTCTCCCTTCACTTTGATTTTGAATGCATTGTTTTCAGGATATCTGGCCGCCGCAGCATAGACAAGTTCTCTGATATTTCTGCAGTTTTCGTCAAAAGGTGATTTCGTTCTCATATATACAACTCCTTCATGTTTTCTAATACCAGACTATCAGTTTTTCTAAACCTTGTCAACGGTTTCTTCTGTGTTTTTTCTCTGCAGGCAGCAGAACCGGAATCAAATTCGCTCTGCCGGCTTTTTTCAGTGCGGCGATGACAGTTTTTCTGTTTTCCGGCCGGTTATAGTGGATTAACGCACGCTGCATCTTCTTTTCTTCCAGCGTCTTGGCCACATAAACAGGCGCACCGGTGAACGGATCCTGTTCCGTGTAGTATATGCAGGTGGCCAGGGTCCCCGGTGTCGGGTAGAAATCCTGCACCTGATCCGGTATGAAACCATATTGTTTCAGAAACAGCGCCAGTTCCACCGCATCTTCCAACCGGCTGCCGGGATGGCTGGAAATCAGGTACGGTATCAGGTACTGCTTCAGCCCAAGCTTTTCATTGGTCTTTTTATATGCTTCACAAAACTGCAGGAAAACTTCCTTTCCCGGCTTGCGCATCTGTGCCAGCACCGGCGGTGAGATATGCTCCGGCGCCACCTTCAGGGTACCACTCACATGATACCTGCACAGTTCCTCCAGGAATTCCTTTCTGTGCGGATCAGCCATCAGATAGTCGTAGCGGATTCCTGACCGGATGAACACCTTTTTTACTTTATCCAGACTGCGTACAGAGCGAAGCACATTCAGATAATCGCTGTGGTCCACCTTCATATTGCGGCACACGCCAGGATAAAGGCAGTCTTTGTTTCTGCATACGCCTGCCGTCAGCTGTTTTTCACAGGCCGGTGCGCGGAAGTTGGCCGTCGGTCCGCCGATGTCGTGAATATATCCCTTAAAATCCGGAAGCCCGGTCAGTTTCTTTGCTTCCTCCACGATGGATTCGCAGCTCCGGCTGCGTACCTGTCGTCCCTGATGATACGTCAGCGCACAGAAACTGCAGCCGCCGAAGCAGCCCCGGGAGCTGACAATGCTGAACTTCACTTCTTTGAACGCAGGAATCCCTCCCTCTGCATCGTAGGACGGATGCCACTGGTTTTCGAATGGCAGCTCATAGATCTCATCCAGTTCCTCCCGTTCCAGCGGCGGCTGGGGCGGATTCTGCACCACGCAGGTGCTTTCAGTATATGGTTCGATCAGGGTGTGGCCTGTGATGTCATCATTATTCCGATACTGCATGGCGAAGCTTCTGCCATAAGCTTCTTTCGACGTCCGTATCTCCTCAAAATCCGGCAGTCGGACCGCATTTCCCTTCTCCGAAGAAACCATGGTCTCCGGATCCAGTGACGCAGGATTGGCCCGGTAGCAGGTACCTTTCACCCAGGTGATGTCTTTCACGTCGATGCCGCTGTCCAGCGCCTCTGCAATTTCCAGGATGGCCCGTTCTCCCATGCCGTAAATCAGCAGATCTGCTTTTGAATCCAGCAGAATGGACCGGCGTACCTTATCTTCCCAGTAATCATAATGGCCCAGCCTGCGCAGACTTGCCTCCAGACCGCCGATGATGACCGGTACTCCCTTGTAGGCCTCTCTTGCTCTCCCACTGTAGACAATGACCGCCCGGTCCGGACGGCCTCCTGCCATTCCGCCGGGTGCATATTCATCGGTTTTTCTCCTTCTGCGGAACACAGAATAGTTGTTTACCATGGAATCGACCACGCCGCTGTTGATGAGGAACCCCAGCCTCGGACGGCCGAAGCGGCGAAAATCCTCTGCAGAGCGATAGTCCGGCCGGGGCAGTACTGCCACCTTATATCCGTACCGCTCCAGCAGCCGGCCGATGATGGCCGTCCCGAAAGAATGATGATCCACATAGGCATCCCCGGTCACCAGAACGAAGTCCGCCTGCTCCCAGCCTCTCTGCTGCATTTCCTCTTTTGTGATCGGTAAAAACATTTCTTCTCCTGAAACGGGGTGTGGAAAACGATTCCACACCCCGAACATAACATATTGAAATATCGATTTATCTCTGTCCCTTGTCGTAAGGGATACCTTCTGCCTTCGGCACTCTGGACTTTTTCGAAGTAAATGCCAGAACGATCAGTGTAATCAGATACGGCAGCATTCTGTACACATACGGGCTGATGCCGATTTCTGCCAGCATATACACCCCGTCCCCGTTGATATCCAAGGTGGAATACGTGGCTGCAATACATTTGAACAGTCCGAACAGCAGTCCGCCTACCGCGATATTCAGCGGCGTCCAGTTACCGAAGATCATAACGGCCAGGGCCAGGAAGCCGTAGCCCGCTACGGCACCGGTGGCGGAACAGCCTGCTGTGGTCAGAGCATAGTTGAAGCCGCCCAGACCTGCCAGCACACCGGACAGAATGACACCGGCATACCGCATCTTATATACGTTGATTCCCAGGGAATCTGCCGCCTGTGGATTTTCACCGCAGGCACGGAGACGGAGACCGAATCTGGTCTTGTACAGCACGATGGAAACCACGATAAACACCAGAATGCAGATATAGGTGGACAGATAGACTTTGTTCAGAATCAGATCACCGAAAAAGCCCCAGCTGTAGTCCTTCGGAAGCCCGAAGGTGGATGGCCGGATCATGAACCAGCCTGCCGCACTGCCATCTGCCATACCCAGGGTGTTCTGCTGCGCAATCAGGACGATGAAGAACAGAACGATGGCCGGAGACAGCATGTTCAGTGCCGTACCGCCGATGGTCTGGTCCGCTTTCAGATTGATGGCCGAGAACGCCAGCAGCAGGGAGAACAGTCCACCGCAGATTGCTGCAACAAGCAGCGTCAGAAGCAGAAGAATCTGTCCGGATTCCTTATTAAACAAGTTCATTTCCTGCATCACACGGATGAACAATACACCGACGAACGCACCGAAGATCATGATACCTTCCAGTGCCAGGTTGATGACGCCGGAACGTTCTGCACAGACACCGGCCAGTGCCACGATCATAAGAGGAACTGCAAACAGCAGGGTCTGTTGAATTAAGAATACCATTACTTGTTTCCTCCCTTCTTCTTATCCCGTCCGTTCAGCACCTGTTTGATCAGCATGGAGAACGCACTCAGGTATACAATGATCGCAATAATAATATCGGAAATATATTCGTTATATGCAGTCAGCGATTTCAGCTGTGTACCTGCCACATTGAGCATGGACATGAACACGCCGGTGAAAATCACGGCAATCGGATTGTTTGCCGCAAGCAGTGCCACCGGAATGCCGTTGAAGCCTTCTGCCGGCAGGCTCTGGTACGTGGACCAGAAGAATTCCGTATTTCCCGACAGATAATACAAGGAGGCACCTGCAGCTGCCAGCGCACCGGAAATCATCATGGAGAAAATAATATTTCGTTTATCATTGATTCCCGCATATCTTGCTGCGTGACGGTTGGAACCGCAGGCACGGAGTTCATATCCAAAGGTAGTCCGGCTCAGCATGATAAACATGGCAATCGCAAGAATGCAGGCGATCCAGAAACCACCGTTGGCCTGGGAACCCGGGAACAAAATGTTCATGCCCATCTTCGGTGTAACCACGCCTACGTTTTTCAGCGGAATGATATAGCCGATCTTTCCGCCTTCTGCGGAATTTTTAAATACCTCATGTGCATCAAACCACCAGGTGACCAGGTTGGCTGCAATCCAGTTGGTCATGATGCAGGTGATTACTTCATTGATATTCAGATACGCCTTGAAAATACCGGGAATTGCGCCCCAGAGTGCACCAAGAAGCATGCCTGCCAGAAATGCCGCCAGCCAGGCGATGAATACCGGGCAATCCGTATTTCCAAGGGTAAGACCCACTGTCAGGGTTCCCATGGTACCCATCAGGTACTGGCCCGCTGCACCGATATTAAACAGGCCGGTCTTAAAGGCAACGGCCACAGAAAGCCCTGTCATGACAAGCGGTGTGGCACGGAACAGCATATTGCCCAGGTTCACCGGATTATATCCGAAGGTCAGCGCACCGCCGTTGCGTCCTGTACTGAATACACCCAGGAATACCAGACGGATTCCTTCCCAGATGCCTTTGCCGCTGATCCCGTCTTTGGTCAGTCCGACGATAAGAATAATCAGGGTACCCACAACCATACCAATCAGGATGGAAATGATAGCGGAAAGGACAGATTTCGCACTGTCAGACCGGTACCATTTCTGGGTTCCGGTAGCAGGATCTACTCTTAACATGATCCATCCTCCTTTCCCTGACGCTTGGCACCGGACATATACAGACCCAGTTCCTGCACATCAGTTTCCTTCGGGTTCAGTTCCCCTACGATTTCGCCTTCATATAATACAAGGATCCGGTCCGAAAGCCCCATTACTTCATCCAGTTCCAGAGAAACAAGGAGCACTGCTTTTCCCCGGTCACGCTCCGCAACCAGCTGTTTGTGAATATGTTCGATGGCACCCACATCCAGACCTCTCGTCGGCTGAACCGCCACAATCAGCGGTTCATCCCGGTCCAGTTCCCGGGCAATGATGGCCTTCTGCTGATTTCCGCCGGACATGCTTCTTGCATGGGTCACTGCCCCCTGTCCGGAACGGACATCATATTCTTCAATCAGCTTTTCTGTGTATTTTCTCACTTCATCAAATCGAATGAAGCCGTGGTTCTGGAAACGGGGATCCATATAGCTCTGAAGAACCATATTCTGCTCCAGACTGTAATCCAGCACC
>JBJESY010000021.1:0-5429 GCA_051883035.1 Anaerovoracaceae bacterium
TTAACAGAATTTATGCATGGCTCGGCGATGGTAAAAATGCCCGTGCCATGGATTTTGACGAGGAAGAGGCTGATTACGTAAAATCACTGGGTCTGCTTTCATACAAGCCTATCATATATGTGGCCAACGTTGCCGACGATGAAGTAGCCGATGCGGACAACAACCCTTATGTGCAGCAGGTTGGCGAAATCGCCGCTTCAGAAGGTGCTGAGGTGGTTGTCATCTGTGCTGAAATTGAAGCCGAAGTTGCAGAACTTGACGACGAAGAAAGGACCATGTTCCTGGAGGAACTGGGAATAGAAGAATCCGGTCTTGACAAGCTGATTAAAGCATCCTATTCGCTGCTAAATCTGATATCCTTCCTTACTGCCGGTGAAGATGAGTGCCGTGCATGGACCATCAAGCGCGGAACCAAGGCCCCAGGGGCTGCCGGAAAGATTCATACTGACTTTGAAAGAGGTTTTATCAGAGCCGAAACCATCGCTTATGACAAGCTCATGGAGGTTGGCGGAAGCCTTGCCGCTGCCAAGGAAAAGGGCTACATCCGCTCCGAGGGCAAGGAATACGTGATGCAGGACGGCGACGTGGTCAACTTCCTGTTTAACGTATAGAGTAAGCATACACCATAAAAATCAAGGCCGCTTCCTACATCCGGAAAGCGGCCCTTTTTTTCTGGTGTTATCTGTATTCTTTCTCGATTTCCTGTACCCTCTCCAACAGAAACCGGTTGACCGGTACATAGAGTCCGTGCTTTTCCGCCAGATGGATCACGGTGCCGGCGAACAGTTCCACCTCCGATGGCTTCCGGTTGATCCGATCCTGTCCCATGGACGGTGTCCCTTCCGGACTCAGCGTTCCGATGATATCGATGTACTGATTCAGATCCTGTTCGTTCAGCGAAATGCCTTCTGCTCCTGCCAGTGCGATGACTTCCCGCATGGCAGAGATCATGGTTCGGTTTGGTTCCCCGTCTGCCAGCACGCCGCCGTATGTGGTTCCATAGACCATGCATGTCTGATTGACACCTACATTGAGCATGAACTTGCTCCACATGCGCCGGAGAATGTCCGGCTCCTCCACATATCTCACACCGGTCCGGTCAAAGAAGGTCTTCACGGCTTCCAGATTCTTAGCACATTCTCCCGGTGCCAGACCGATATGCAGCCGGCCTGTCTGGGTATACTGCAGACTGTTTCCAAACTTCATGGCATCCATGCCCTGGGCCACGGTATGAATGATTTTTTCCTTTCCGAACCTTTCTCCGAGGATCTCCTCACTGGAAATCCCATTGAGCACAGAGAGAATCACCGTCTCCGGTCCCACACAGCCTGCCATGGTGTTCAGTGCCGCAGCGAGGCCGGTACCTTTCACCGCAGTCAGAACCAGATCTGCCGGTTCCGCGTCCGTGTCCTTTACCAGCTGATAGCGGAAAGGTTCTCCGTTGCAGGTGACTTCCATGTCCTGATAACGTGCATATCGTTCTGCGTCCACCGCATAGCGCACCTGTGCGCCTCCTGCGGCCATCATGCTTCCGTACAGCAGTCCCAGCGCGCCCATGCCGACGATGGTAACATTCCTTATTTCTTTCATTTTCTATGTATCCTTTCTCGCAGAAAGAACCGGCCTGCCCGTCAGGGCCAGACCGGTCTGCTGTTACCTATTATAAAACACGAAGAGCACAACTGCAAGGAAAACTGCGAAATTTACGCCCACCAGCCAGCCGGCAGGTTTCTGCAGTACATCGTCGTCTTCCAGACAGTCTCGCGGTGCAGGCGGTTTCTTTCCAAACCACTCCTGCAGAATCAGACCAGGTGCATGAAGATACCGGTTTCCATGCCGGATCAGAACCCCCAGTCCGTCTCCGACGCCTCTGCGCAGTCCATCCACGGCTTGTGACAGCCAGGAAATCAGTGCCTTCAGAGGCTTGCGATACAGCCAGTCGGTATCCAGCGTCAGCTGCTCGTGCGGTTTCATATGAGACAGATACATGAGGAACCCGATGGCCGCCGCGGCGAACAGTTCCATATACTGTGTCACATGATCCACCGTAAACGGGTGACCGTCGCTGCCGTAAGGCGTCAGGCTGTAGACCAGGTTCGGGAAAATGCCGCAGACAACGCAGCCCGCAGCACCAAGAACCATGGCGATTTTGCGGGAAAGAGGCACAGAATCCTCGCTCACCGCCAGACCCTCTGCCGTGAGAGAAGCATCCGGCGAATCGGTTTTGCCCCAGAACACGAAATAGTTGACCTTCAGCGTTACGGACAGCAGTGTTCCGACGCTGGCAAGCATCAGCAAAAGCTCCGCCCAGTGGATTCCGCTTTCGGCTGCCGCATTCATGATCAGGGATTTGCTGACAAATCCGTTCAGCAGTGGAAAGCCGGCGATAGCCATGGACGCGATGAGAAAGCATCCTGCCGTCAGAGGCATTTTCTTTCCCAGACCACCCAGCTGGCTGATTTTCCGCTTTCCGGTGACAGAAATCACCGTACCGGCGCACATGAGCAGCGTTCCTTTATACAAAATATGGTTGAATGCGTGTGCCGCTGCACCATCGATGCCCAGTTCGCCGCCCAGTGCCAGGGCTGCAACCATGTAACCCACCTGGCTGACGATATGATAGGCAAACAACCGGCGCAGATCGTTTTCCATCAGTGCCATGCATGCGCCGAACACTGCCATGAACACGCCGAAGTACAGCAACAGCTCCGTCCCTGCAAACAGGCGGATCAGGAAGTAAACACCGACCTTGGTGGTAAAGGAGCCCATGTAGACCGTACCGCCCATGGTGGATTCCGGATAGGCATCTGCAATCCAGGCATGCAGAGGCGGAATGGCCGCATTGACTGCCACACCGGCCAGAATCAGCCAGTATGCTGCATCCGGCGCTGCTGTGGTCAGACATTCAAGCATGGTACTGCCTTCCGTCATCTTGATTACGATACCGGCAAGAAGAAGATTTCCACCCAACATATGTACCATCAGATAACGGAATCCGGCTTTGGTCGCTGCTGTGGTTCTGGCGGAAACCAGGGTCAGCCAGGAGGATGCCGCCATCAACTCCCAGTAAACGATCATGCTGATCCAGCCGGAAGCGAAGACGGCACTGATGGATGCGCCGGCGTAGACCGTCTCTGCAGCCACTTCAAACCGGTCTTTTACCGACAGGTTGTACAGCGCCGCAATGAAGGAAATTGCCGAAAAGATAATGCCGAATATGACCGTAAGCCGGTCTCCGGTGCTGCAGATTACTGCTGCCAGACTCAGCAGCGGACAAATCATTACCAGTGCCCGCCGCACCATCTGCGGCACCACGAGGCACAGAAGACCGCAGAGGATGAGAATCATTCCCGGCTGCAGAAAGCCGCCGGACAGAAGGAAGTTATGCATCTTTGCTGCCTCCCTTCTCGTAATAGTCTTCGTCACGCTGAAGCAGACGGGCCATAAGGATCTTCGCCAGGAAGATCAGGATCCATGCCCCGGCAAAGCCGATGAGAATATCAGCGCCCGGAATCACATTCCACGGCATGTGGAAATGGGGATGCGCAAACAGCGCTTCGATCAGGACCATAGCCAGCAGGAATATGACGAGGAAAAGATATGCTTTTTTCTTATGGTTCATGTCACATACCTCCTTCCGTGATGGCACTGGCCGCCATCTGCGCCAAATCATATAAATGAAGTCCTGCGTTCGGCAGGATACCAAGAATCACTGCAATCACTGTGGTCAGTACCAGAGGTACCAGCATGGCAGGTGCCGCATCGAAGCCCGGTTTCCCGTGTCCGTGGCCGCCGCCGTGGCCTCCGTGACCGTTGCCATGATCATTGCCGTGGCTGTTATCGCAGTTCTGCCCTGCATTCCCTTTCCCGAAGGCAATCTGCACCACCGGCATCAGGTAGCTCAGTGCCAGCAGAGCCGCCGCCACCAGGGTCACCACAAACAGTGGTTTACCTGCCATCCAGGCACCTTCCAGAATATTCAGCTTGCTGACAAAGCCTGCCATCAGCGGAAGACCTGCAAGCCCCAGGGAAGTCACCGTAAAGCAGGTAAACGTCACCGGCATCCGTCTGGCCAGCCCTCCCATGGTAGAGATTTCTGATAGGCCCGTTGTAACGAAAATCGCACCCGCGCTCATAAAGAGCGTAATCTTCAGAAAGGCGTGGGCTACAATATGGAACATGGCGCCTGCAATACTGTATGGCGCCAGCACGCTGATGCCCAGCACGATATAGGAAAGCTGACCCACGGTGGAAAATGCCAGCCGCGCCTTCATATTATCCTGCCGCATGGCCACCAGGGATGACAGCAGAATCGTCGTTGCAGCAAACCAGCTAAGCACTGCCGCGCCGCCACACCAGGAAGCACTGACCGGTCCGAATACATAGCAGACCACCCGCAGCACGCAGAACGCCCCGGCTTTTACCACCGCTACCGCATGAAGCAGGGCGCTGACCGGTGTGGGTGCCACCATGGCCGAAGGCAGCCAGCCGTGAAGGGGCATGACGCCGGCTTTCACTGCGCCGCCCAGAATCATCATCAGGAACAGCACTGCCATCAGGCCTTTTTCCATGGAACCGGCTTCGATAAAGCCACCCGGCGTGAAATCCAGTGTCCCGTACCGTGCATAGGTCCAGACGATGGCTGCGAAAAACAGCTGTCCGCTGATCAGGGTATAGGCCAGATACTTCCGACCGGAGAATTTCGCCTTTTCATCCCGATAATGCACCACCAGCGGATAGGTGGCCACCGTAAGCATTTCATAAAACACGAAAAAGGTCAGCAGGTTGGCCGCAAGGGCGATACCGGCCGCAGACCCCAGGCAGACCGCGAAGGCTGCGAAATATCCGGTCTGATTCTTTTCGTGATGCCCCCGCACATAGCCGATAGAATACACTGATGTGAGAATCCACAGGCCGCTGGCGATGCAGGCAAAAATCATGCCTGCTGCATCGGTTCGCAGGGACAGGGTAAGCCCGTCTGCCAGCTGCCACAAATCTGAGGCGTACCGGTTTCCTGCGAGAACCTCCGGAACCATGGAGAAGATGACACCCGCCATGGATACTGCCGCAATCAGGGTGATGGCTTCCCGGACATTGGGTTTTACCCGGTTTCCGAAAACAAGGATCAGTGCGGCTGCCAGCAGCGGAATGGCTGCGGCAATTGCAGGCCGCATACTCTCGATGATCATCCCAGGAACACCTCCTCTACCGTTATACGAAGCACATCATTTACAAGGGCCGAATTGCAGAGTCCCAGCCCCACGACAGCCAGAGCCACTGCTGCCAGAGGAATCACCATCTGCCATGGAAGTTCCATTCTTCCGCCGGTCTCCGGCCGGCTTTCTTCCGACATTTCCTCTGTCGGAATCACCGGCATTTCTTTTGCGGTTTCCGGATTCATAAACAGCTTCTCCAGAATGCGGAAGAAG
>JBJESY010000022.1:0-5407 GCA_051883035.1 Anaerovoracaceae bacterium
GGGAAAAGGGATCGTGCTCAATGAACCATCGGTGGTAGCGATCAACAAGGACACGGATGAAATTCTGGCGGTAGGAGAAGATGCCCGCCAGATGCTGGGAAGAACGCCTTCCAATATTATCGCAGTGCGTCCGCTGCGGGATGGTGTGGTTTCTGACTATGATATTACGGAAAGAATGCTGAAGTACTTCATCAAGAAGACCTGCGGCTCCGGCCGGTTCTTCAAGCCGAAAATCATGATTTGTGTGCCGAGCGGTGTAACTGATGTGGAAAAGCGTGCGGTAAGAGAAGCGGCACAGCAGGCCGGCGGCAAGGATGTATATCTGATGGAAGAACCGGTTGCGGCTGCCATCGGTGCAGGGATCGATATCAGCAAGCCGGATGGGGTCATGGTCATCGATATCGGCGGCGGCACCACGGATATCGCAGTCATCTCTCTGGGCGGCATCGTTGCCAGCACGTCTGTAAAGATGGCCGGTGACAAGTTCGATGAAGCCATCATCAAATACATGCGAAAAGAGCACAAGCTGTATATCGGTGAACGGACTGCAGAAGAACTGAAGGTGACCATCGGTACCGCATTCCCGCGGGATGAAGTCATCGTCAAGGAATGCCGTGGACGTGACCTGGTGACCGGCCTTCCGAAGAGCGTGGATGTGACATCCGACGAAATGATGAGCGCCCTGGACGAAGCCATGCAGACCATTACGGAAGCGGTACACAATGTGCTGGAAAGAACGCCGCCTGAACTGGCAGCGGATATCAGCAACTCCGGCATCGTCCTCACCGGCGGCGGTGCACTGCTTTACGGCATCGACAAGCGGATTGAAGACCGCACCGGAATCAAGGTGATCATCGCAGAGGACCCGAAGTCCTGCGTGGCCATCGGTACCGGAAAGGCACTGAACGAACTGGAGGCGCTGGAAGGTAACTCTCTCAATCGGAGGGCTCCATATCTATAAATACGTGTATGAAACAGACGGGGCTGCCGGAGGGCAGCCCTGTATTTCTATCCGCAGATCGGAAAAGAACAGAAACGGGAAAGGACAGAACGAAACATGAAACTGGAACTGATTGCAACAGCTACCTTCGGACTGGAAGCGGTGGTAAAACGGGAAATTGAAGCACTGGGATATAAGATCCTGCGGTCTGAGGATGCCAAGATCACATTTCTGGGGGATGAACGGGCTGTGGTCCGGTCTAACCTCTGGCTGCGGACAGCAGACCGGGTCCAGATCAAGATGGCGGAGTTTACAGCACTGGAGTTTGAAGATCTGTTCCAGCAGGTGAAGAGCATCGCCTGGGAGGAGTGGATCCCTGTGGACGGAAAATTTATCGTCAACGGCTCCTCTGTGAAGTCGAAGCTTTCCAGCGTGCCTGCCTGCCAGTCGGTGGCAGAAAAGGCCGTGGTGGAACGCCTGAAGGAATGCTATGGGGTGGATTATTTCACGAAAAGCGGGGCACTCTATGATATCAAAATCACCCTGCTGAAGGACCGGGTCACCGTGACGCTGGATACCACAGGCCCGGGACTGCACAAGCGTGGATACCGGGTGGAAAATGTGGAGGCGCCCATGAAGGAAACTCTGGCTGCGGCGCTGGTGCAGCTCTCTTTCTGGAAGAAGGATCGTCTGATGGTGGATCCGTGCTGCGGCTCGGGGACCCTTCTCATTGAAGCAGCCCTCATGGGAAGAAACATCGCGCCGGGTCTGAATCGGCACTTTACATCGGAGGAATGGGATGCCATACCGGCGAAGCTTTGGAAAGAAGAAAGAAAAGCGGCTTTTGAAGCCATCGACTACGATACAGAGCTGCAGCTTTATGGGATGGACATCAACCCCCATGCAGTAAAGGCAGCCATGGCCAATGCGGAGGAGGCCGGGGTAGACGACTGCATCCAGTTTCGCCAGGGTGATGCCGCGAACATCGGGACGATGGATTTTGGGAAGAAAGAGGGAGGCGTGGTGGTGACCAATCCACCTTACGGGGAGCGAATCGGCGACCGGAAATCCATTGACCGCATCTATGACGCATTCTGCCAGTTTTTCCGGGAACATGCCACCTGGTCTCTGTTCATGGTGACTTCCGACAAGACTGCGGAGAAAAAAGCATTCGGCAGACCTGCGGACAGACGGCGGAAACTGTTTAACGGACGGCTGGAAGTCTGCTACTATCAGTTCCACGGGCAGAAACCGGACAGAACCGGCAGGTCGGAGAAAAAAGAAACGGGTGAATAAGAATGAATATTCGGGTAAATCATAGTATCAAGACGCCAATTTACATGCAGATTGCAACCCAGATGAAGAACCAGATCCTCACCGGGGAAATCGCGGCAGGAAGTACTCTGCCATCGGAGCGGTCCATGGCGCAGATTCTGGGGGTTCACCGGAATACGGTGGTAAGGGCCTACAGCGAGCTGAAGGATCAGGAACTGATCGACTCCCGCCAGGGCGTGGGGTATGTGGTCTGCCTCCGGGAAGCAGAAGGAAGCAATGCAGAGTCAACCAAAGGAAAGAAGGTCCACTGGCCCAGCCAGATCCGGGAAAAATATCGGGATCTGGAGGTAACCTTCGATGATCTGTTCCAGCGGTTTCAGGAAGACAATGTGATTTCTCTGGGCAGCGGCATCGCCACCACGGAGATTTACGACACAGAGAAAGTGGCCCAGGATATCGCCGGACTGGTGACGGAAGAAGGGAGAAACCAGTATTTCTACAGTCCGTATCAGGGGGATGCAAATCTGCGGCAGAAGCTGGTATCTTTTCTGAGTACCAAAGGGATCAAGGCCACCATGGGAGAGATTCAGATTCTCACGGAGACCAATCAGGCTCTGGACTTTATCGTAACCCTGCTGGTGAATCCGGGAGATGTGATTCTCATGGAAGAACCGGTGTCGCCGGATGCATACCGCGCCATGGAACTGGCCGGCGGGCGTGTGATTACGGTGCCGGTGGACATGGACGGCATGCAGTGTGACCGGCTGGAGGAGCTGATTCTGCTGTATAAGCCCCGGTTTATCTATGTGAATTCCAGTTTCCACGACCCTACGGGGGCCATTCTATCCATGGAGCGGAGGAAGCAGATCGTGGAGATTGCGGGACGCCACAGAGTGGCCGTGATTGAGGATGATGCGGCATCGGAGCTGGTTTACAGCGGGGCTAAATTTCTTCCCATCAAAGCATACGATAAACTGAATAATGTGATCTACATATATTCATTTTCCCTCACCTTCATGCCGGGCCTTTCACTGGCCTTCGTCGTGGGAGATAAATCGCTGATCCGAAATCTGTCCTATCTGGTTTCTGTCCGCATGGTTGCCACCGACTGGCTGACCCAGAAGCTGATTGCCAAATATCTGGATGACGGCAGCTATTATCAGGTGCTGGACCGGTTCCGGGAGAACTATGCACTGAAACAGGAGCTGATCTGCAGGAAACTGGACCAGATGAAGATGCTGGGAGTGGAATACGAAAGGCCCAGAGGCGGCGTGTATATCTGGTGCAGGCTGCCGGAAGGCATCGACAGCAAGGACCTGGTGATCAAAGCACACCGCAGAGGTGTTTCGCTGCTTCCGGGATACGTGTTCTATCCGCAGAAAAACGGTGGGAGAGACCATATCCGGCTCAACTATTCTTACGAGAGCCGGGAGAGAATTCTCCGGGGAATGGATATATTAAAAGAGACCATTAAAAGCGAACTGGCACATAAAAAATAAAGAGTGCTGGTACTTTTAATTTTTTCTCGATATAGTACAATTTTTATCAGAAAAAACTAATGGGAGAGCAAAATCTTCGGGCGAGTGGATTTTGCATAGTGAAAGGAGAAATGAAAAATGGCTGTAAATTTAAAAGGTAGAAGTTTCTTAACTCTGATGGATTTCACTCCGGCTGAAATCAGATACATGCTGGACCTGGCGCATGACCTGAAGGCAAAGAAGAGAGCAGGTATCTGCAATCAGGTACTGAAGGGCAAGAACATCGTTCTGCTGTTCGAAAAGACTTCCACCAGAACCAGATGCGCTTTTGAAGTGGCTGCTATGGACGAAGGTGCCGGCGTAACCTTCCTGGATTCCGGTTCCTCCCAGATGGGTAAGAAGGAAACCATGGAAGATACTGCAAAAGTACTGGGCAGATTCTATGATGGTATCGAATACAGAGGCTTCGATCAGGAAGTGGTAGAAGGCCTGGCTAAGTATGCAGGCGTTCCTGTATGGAATGGTCTGACTGACGTTGACCACCCGACCCAGATCCTGGCTGACCTGCTGACCATCGAAGAACACGTTGCCAAGCCGCTGAACAGAGTAAAGGTTGTATTCTCCGGCGATATCAGAAACAATATGTCCTATGCATGGATGTACGGCTGCGCGAAGATGGGTATGCACTATGTTGCTTACGGTCCGGACGAATTAAAGGCTGAACTGAACCAGGATGTAATCGCAAAGGTTCAGGAAGTTGCGAAGGAAACCGGCGCAATCATCGAAGTATCCAGCGATCCTGCATGCCTGAAGGGTGCAGATGTCATCTACGCTGACGTATGGGCATCCATGGGTGAAGAAGCAGAAATTCCTGAAAGAGTAAGACTGCTGACTCCGTTCAAGGTAACCAAGGAACTGATGGATTCCACCGGAAATCCTGACTGCCTGTTCATGCACTGCCTGCCTTCCTTCCACGATTTCGAAACCAAGATGGCCAAGACTCAGATGGAAGCTGGCTATGACATCCGCGAAGTAACCGACGAAGTATTCAGAAGCAAGAACTCCGTAGTATTTGACGAAGCAGAAAACAGAATGCACACCATCAAGGCTGTTATCGTAGCAACCATCGGTTAATTCCGTTTCAACCTCTTCACTGAAGGCAGAAGGCCTTCAGAACAAGTCAAAAGGAGGACTCAGATATGTATCCTGGAATTCATAACTATTCCGAAATCGGAAAGTTAAATAAGGTCTTACTGCACAGACCCGGAAGAGAGCTCGAAAAACTGACCCCAAATAACTTCGAGAGACTCTTGTTTGATGATATCCCTTATTTGAAAGTCGCTCAGGAAGAGCACGACAACTTTGCCCGTATCCTGCAGGAAAACGGCGTCGAAGTCTGCTACTATGAAAAAGAAACTGCCAAAGCGCTGGCAGACGAAAAGATCAAGTACAACTTCGTCAGAGAATTCGTGGAACTGAGTGAAATTCATTCCGAAGGACGCAAGGAAGCCATCGCGGAATACCTGCTGTCCAAGGAACCTGAGGCTCTGGTAGAAGCCTGCATCGCAGGTATCTTTACCGATGAGATCCGCCACATTTCCACCAATTCCCTGGTGGATATCGTGGAAGACGATGAGCCGATCGTAAGTGATCCGATGCCGAACCTGTACTTCACCAGAGACCCTGGTGCCTGTGTCGGCAACGGAATCAACAT
>JBJESY010000023.1:0-5357 GCA_051883035.1 Anaerovoracaceae bacterium
ACCTTTACGATTCTGGAGGAAGAACCAATGCCGCCTTTCAGTCCCAGGCAGACCATACCGGTGCCGCCGCCGACAGCTCCCTCCTCAAAATCCACATCGGCCCGCTTTAAGGCTTCTTCCACATGTTCCTCCGTTACATGGAGGCCCCGGATATCATTCATACGGCCATCATTGCATTCAGTAATAATGCAGTTGACTGTGCCCGTGGATACCCCGATGTCTTCATTCTGCCGGAGCATATATTTCGTAAGGGCATTCCACGCGGTACCGATGCTCAGAGTATTGGTCAGAATGATCGGTGTTTCGATGGTTCCCAGTTCATCCACCTGAAGCAATCCGATGCTCTTGCCGAATCCGTTGATGACAGAGACCCCCGCCATGACCTTATCCTGAAAGATATTTCCTTCATGGGGCAGAACAGCAGTGACACCGGTATGAATGTCCCCGTCATTTACCGTAACATTTCCTACTTTTACACCCGGAACATCTGTGATCAGATTCCGTGCACCGTGCTTCCACTTAGAGTGAAGATCCAACTTGCAATTATGTGGTAATCCCATGATACCAACCTTCCTTTCAATTCAATGTATATAAATTCAGAACAGCCAATTATATGTTTCCATATAATTGCAACTATCATGCCAAAGGGATTTTTCCATGCCCTTCACGTTTTCACTGAAAATTACAGTGCTGCAAAAGATGTTTCCCTCACATTTCACTCATCAATATAATTCTATATCCCATTAAATCCGTTTTTCTTGTTTTTTTCACGCTCTTATGTTAAAATAAAAGTGCAAGGAGGCGAAATCTATGAAAAAGATCGCAATCGTTTACAACAATCCGGATAACCGGGAGGCTATGACTCACATTGAGCGGGAAATTGAAGAAGTCTTCGCCGGAAGCGTGCTCCTGCAGCCATACTTTTTCAACCAGCTTCAGCCCGGTGATAAGATCCTGGCTGACGCGATTCTGCTCAACGGTCAGCAGCTGCTGACACAAGTGCGTCCATTCATACAGGAATCTCAGAATCTGATCGTGCTGACTCGAAGTATCAGCAGGCACCATCTTCCTGATCTTTTACAGATTCCCAAAAATGAGGACGTACTTCTGGTCAACGATTCGGAAGTTTCCACCATGGAGACTCTATATATGTTCTATGAGCTGGGTATATTTCATTTCAATCTGATTCCGTTTGAGCAGGAAGAATATCTTGCCGGTGCATATGAAGATATCTCATATGCCATCACACCCGATGAGGTACCACTGGTGCCCCCTGAGATAAAACATATTCTCAATATCGGCTATCGTGAGATCGGTTTTGATACGCTGATCCGGCTTGCCGACATGCTGCAGCTGGAAAGTGAGACCATCTCCACCAATCTGATTCACTACCTGCAGAAGGTTGTGGAACCCAGCATGAATTCACACAACAACTATCTCGAAAGCTATGTAAAAAGTCTGGTCATGAACGAACTGATTTCAGAATCCGGTTTTGCGATTCTCGCTTTTGACGCCCAGGGCAGCGTACTCTTCGAGAACCAGAGAGCCCACCGCATGTTTGACAATACCGAACTTCCGGATTTTGAGGGGAAGGAAGGGAAAAATCTGCTTTTCACCATCGGCGAAACCAACTATCTGATGGATCGCATTTATCTGGGCAACCACGACGAAAAGCTCGGATACATCATTTCTCTGCGTGATGAACAGGAAATCCGCGAAGCGGAAAATCAACTGAATCGAAAGATTCGCGAGAAGGGAATTTTCGCTAAGTACCATTTCAGCGACATCGTGTGCCATACGGAGATAATGACTCAATGCATCGCCACTGCCAAGAAAGCTGCGCTTACTGACTATACCATTCTCATTCACGGGGAGAGCGGTACCGGAAAGGAACTGTTTGCACAGTCGATTCACAATTATTCGCAGCGTCAGAGCAAACCCTTCATTGCCATAAATTGTGCCGCCCTGCCGGAAAACCTGCTGGAAAGTGAACTTTTCGGCTATGAACCAGGTTCTTTCACCGGTGCGCAGAAAAAAGGCAAGCTTGGTCTCTTCGAACAAGCCAATACCGGAACGATCTTTTTAGATGAGATCGGTGACATTTCCCCCGGCCTTCAGTCCAGACTTCTTCGCGTGCTGCAGGAAAAGCAGATCATGCGGATCGGCAGCGATAAGATCATAAATATTGATGTGCGTGTCATAACCGCCACCAACAAGGATCTGAAAAAGATGGTTTCCGAAGGGAAATTCAGGGAGGATCTTTTTTACCGTCTCAGCGTAATACCGCTTGAAATTCCGCCTCTGCGGGCAAGGAGAGATGATATCCTGCCGCTGCTGCGTTTTTTTACTGAATCAGATTATCAGAATATCAGCGACAGTCAGAAAGAAATTCTCCGTGCTTATGACTGGCCGGGAAATGTGAGAGAACTGGAGAATTCTGCAACGTTCTTCAAAGCACTGGGCTCGTTTCCTTCTCTCGGCACTTCTGTTCACGCTGCATCATCTGACACTGGCTCGCAGACTCAGACTGCAGGAGAATCCTCCCTGCCAAAACATAGATTCCAGAATATCAACTACCGGCAGCGTACAGAATACCTTCTGCTGGAACTGCTGTACAGACGAGCTTCCAGCAGTCACAGTACGGGCCGTCCCGAAATGCTTCATCATCTCCGGGAGAACGGACTGATGGTCAGCGACGGAAAGCTTCGTGGCATTCTGAGCGAAATGGAGTCAGACGGTCTGATACGCATTGAAAAAGGCCGCCGCGGTACTTCCATCACAGAAGACGGAATCAAACGGCTGGATCAGCTGGACAGTCAGACAGAATACCAGACAGAATAAGACAGCAGAACCGATTCTTCTATAAAAACAGCCTCCCGCGGCATACCGCAGGAGGCTGTTTTGGTGTAAGGAACTAGATGTATAAAATTTACAAAGGAGACATGATTCCTATTTTCCTTCTTTTTTCAGTTTCCGGTCAAATATATTCCAGCAGATGATGCCTGCCGCCGGAACAGCCAGTCCGAAAATTGCGGTCATAGGGTCCTCAACCAGCGTATTGATCATCAGAGCACCAAACAGAATGATGGCGATGACAACCGTCACAGGATAGCCCCATGCCTTGTACGGCCGTTCCATATCCGGGAACTTCTTTCTGTAGATGATAACTGCTATGATAACCAGAACGTTGTAGACCATACCGGCGAATACCACCAGTGAAGTCAGCTGATCCAGATTTCTCAGCAGAACCAGAATAATGGAAATCACGGCCTGCGAG
Source organism: Anaerovoracaceae bacterium (assembly GCA_051883035.1). GTDB lineage: Bacteria > Bacillota > Clostridia > Peptostreptococcales > Anaerovoracaceae > RGIG7179. The sequence goes on from JBJESY010000023.1 coordinate 3,278, forward strand.
AACAGAGCCACATGCGGAACTGCATATTTCGGATGCAGCTTTGCGTGGTTTTTGAAAAAGTGGCCGTCCAGAGCCATTTCATAGTAGTATCTCGGGAATGCGATAATCATGCCGTTTAAAGCACCGAAAATCGCAATCAGCTGCGTTGCCAGAATCAGCCCGCCGCCTGCATTTCCAAACAGGTTCTTCGCTACTTCCGTGCCCAGATACAGGTTATCATTATTGATCATTTCCACAACCTGTTCATGCGGCAGAACTCTGTAAATTGCGAAATTAAACAGAGTATACAGCACGGTAATGGCGCTGATACCGATGATCAGCGCTCTCGGCAGATCTCTGCCCGGATTCTTCATTTCTTCCGCAACCGGATTCAGATTGGTCCAGCCTTCATACGCCCACAGAGTTGCAACGGTTGCGAAAGCGATCATGCCCAGCATGCCGCCGAAGCTTACATCGGTACCTTCCGGAACAAGTGACAGGTCCGGAGTCTGTTTGCCCAGGAACAGTCCTGCCAGCAGAATGATTGCGATCGGAATCAGCTTGGCAACCATGGACACATTCTGAAGAATGGATCCCATTTTAATGCCAAGACAGTTATATGCGGTCAGCCCGATGATCAGCACGATAGCGATCACCTTAACCGCTACATCAGATAAATCGAAGAAGTTTCTCAGTGCGGTCGGAAGCGCGATTGCCAGTGCCGCGATGGAACCGGAACCACTGATGATCCAGCTGGTAAAACCAAAGCTGTAACCTACCGATGGGTGAAATGCCCGGTTCAGATATACGACCATTCCGCCGGACTTCGGATCACAGGCTCCCAGCTCTGCGAAGCAGAGTCCTCCAAGAATTGATACGATACCACCAATGATCCAGCAAAGAAGAGCCAGACCCATGCTCATTCCGGTTCTTTGTAATACATAAGAACCCAGATAGAAAATACCTGAGCCGATCATAATACCGCCGATAATACTGATACCGCCGAATACGCCGATTTCTTTTTTCATTTCGACTTTAGCCGGTTTATTATCCGTACTCATGTTTTTCTCCTTTCTTTCCTTTCTTTCATGCATGTTGATTTCATGCATAGATATGAAGTGATCGATCTTTTGTACGTACAGAAATAAATTTAGCAAGAACTGTGCCAAGGATGAACCAATGGTTTGCAGGTTGTAAATTCCATATACAGTAAAATAAATCTCTTTTTGTCTTATTTATATTCGTTTCATCCGTTTTATTTTGCAGAAAAAAAGAGCGGTGAGGTCTTTCTCACCGCTCTGCGATTTCTGTGAATTCTGCAGCTCCTGTTTATTTATATTCCTTACCTGCGCATTCAATGACCTTCCTGGCCAGGGTCTCCATCGGATCCATAAACCAGTCATCCAGCCCCTCATCCGCCTTGATGACGGAAAGCTCGGTGCAGGCCAGCAGGACGGTTTTACAACCGGCACTGCGGTATTCTTCCTCAATCCGTTTCCAGCTTTCCGCATCATAATCCTGTCCGTTCTTGATTCGGTCGTAAATCTGATGCATGACCTCCTTCTGAATCTCCGCACATGGGGTGAAAGGCTTCAGTCCCTGGGCTTCCAGTTCTTTCTGATACAGGCCTGTCTGCACCGTTCCATCGGTGGCCATGATACCCACCACCGCACCGGCTCCGCAGCGTTCAGCCGCTGCAGCTGCTGTTTCCCGGATCATATGCAGAATGGGGATACCAATCTTATCAGCAATCATATCTGCGAAGAAATGTGCCGTGTTGCAGGTGATGGCGATGGCCTTACATCCTGCATTTTCCAGGAATCTGGCATCCTCCAGCATCTGATTGTAAGGTCCGTCATACTGATGGCTGAGGATGGCGCCGGTTCTATCCGGCATGGACGCATCCGATAAAAGAATCAGATTGATATGATCCTGATCCTTTTCCGCTGCGGTGTGCTCCGTCACCATTTTATAAAACAGCTGAGACGCCATAGGTCCCATGCCCCCGATAATTCCAATGGGATTATTCATTTTCTTTTACCTCCTGCACTGTTCTTCTAGTACCGTTCCACAGCCGTGGAGAAAACCACATGGGTCTCAG
>JBJESY010000024.1:0-5343 GCA_051883035.1 Anaerovoracaceae bacterium
CGGCACCCGGCTTTTCTTCTCCATAAAGACACCCCCTTGTCCTCATTTCTTTTTTCCAGTCTATGCCGCCGCCCGCCGAAATATTCCCTCCATCACCTGAGCTGTTATCCAGCACCCTCCGTCAAAGCAGTCGGCATCCGTACCCCCCTGCTGCACATGCTTTGGGAAGAAGAATTCGTCCGGCAGCAGCCGATACCGCCCCGGCACCCTCCCCAAAATCTCATCTGCCGTCGGATCCACATACTCGCCCACCAGTTTCTCCAGCAGATCGATATCCTTCTCCAGAAGCAAAATCTCCGTTTCCAGATATTTCTTCCGCGCCAGTTTCCCCATAACCGGCGCATTCCCGTTGATACTCTTCCGAATTCGCCGCCCTCCGTCATTCACAACATGAAAATACGTCATCTTTCCGCCGCGCATCACCTGCGACAAGTACCCCTCCGGCATGCTTCCCAGCTCCATGTTGGCAGATTTCAGCATTTCTCTTTCTTCTGCAACAATTCTTCCATTTTCTTCAAATTTACGACCATCTCAGACTCCTCTCCTGTCCTCCCGTTGGCATATTTCTAATTTTCCCTCTCCACGTACAACAAAATCCATCGTCTCCGTTGTACACGGCAATGCCAAACGTTTCTGCTGTACAACATTTCGAAATAATACCCCTGTTTTTCATCGTCTGAGAAGTCTGCTGCGAAAGAAATGTTGTCCGTTATTCTTATCTTGCAGCCATTGTACAACAATATCCATGATTTTACAACAACGAAAAAAACTCCCACAGGACGCCGCAGCATCCCGCAGGAGTTTTCAGTCTATTCACTTTTTTCGATCAGGATGTGCCGTAATTTGTGACATAACTCTCTTCGGTACTGATAACAGACGGCTTCGTAGGATTGAAGTAATATATGAAATCTGCACCTCCAGGCAATCCCTTTGCTTCGGCACTCCTTTTTGTTTCATTTGATTTCGTCCCTATGTAAGGGAAGAAATAAAAGGACTCTGGTGTTCCATTTTTTTGCATTATTTGAACTGTAGCACTACTAGTTTCAGAAAAATCGTAATGTTTAATTACACTCTTAAATCTACTATTTTTCGGAGAGTTTTCGTTCATGAGATATCCGTAGTCACCTAATGTGCTTGAAACATGTTCACCTTCACTTAGGTTCACGACATTACTTCCATATGCAACAACTTGCGAAGAAGTATTAGCTGTCTTTCCAGCTGCTACAACATACCAATATGTTTTATCATCTTTTACTTCTTTATACGCAAACAATATCGTTTCATCAGAAACACTTGGATCTAATGGAGGAATTACTGGATCTAGTATAGGATCCATCCACTTCACTGGCCAGTCGCCGTAGTGTACATTGGAGACCCTGGAAACGGAAGCCCCTAATTGTTCTAACGTACAGAATGGATAGCTCTTACCATCCAACGAAGAATCATAGTTGTGCGTTTCCACAGTTGGATTGGATTTCGGCATTTCATCATATGATCTTGCGGAAATTCCGGACGGAGTTGGAGTTGCCGGATAATTCCCAACTGCTCTCAGGTCGCTTATATCGGATGGTGCCGCTTTACCCTGCACTTCGTTCCAGGCTTTCCACGGGTCGGTCAGATAACTGCAGTCAGTCCAAGTACTGTTTGTGCCGGCACTGCCCACTAAAGCACCGATATTTACAGTTTCAGTTCCGCCAGAACCTGCCTGGCCACGCACCAGTCCTGTTGCATAGCATTTTTCGTATCTCACTGAATCAGTCCCAGATACATTTTGTATGCCAACCAGGCCCCCTGCCGATGAAGTGCATTCCTGTGGATTTTTATCTTCCACGGCCACGGAGCAGGTACTGTAACAATCTGTTATGGTTGTCGTTCCGTTGATTTTTCCGATCAGACCGCCGGCACTATCTACCGCATAAACATTGGCTTCGGACAGGGCTGCATCGCCTTCCCCGTCTTTCTGCCCCAGAGCATATGCGCCATTGTTGGTGCGTCCACCGGTGTAGCAATTCGAAATTGTATTGCCGCCTGCGCCAAGCTCGCCGACCAAGCCTCCGGCATCACCGGCGAAAATCTTTAATGACTCACTGTTTTCCCTTTGTCCAGTTGCCTTTACCTGAATGGATGCAGCGCAATCCTCAATTTTCACAGTTCTTCCGGCATAGGCAAGCAGTCCTCCTGCATTGCCTCTCGGCTTACTGGACTCGATGTTATTCGAGGAATATTTATCTGCATCGCTGGTAACCAGAATATTCTTCATCTCCAATGCGCTCGAACCGCCTTTGATTTCCGCCAGTACTCCGGCGGCATTTTCTGCGGCATGGATGATTGGGTTCGTCACCGTCACATTCTGAATTTTTGCATCTCCACTGTTTGCGGCAATTCCGCAGAGTCCGCCTGCTGTACCATCATTCGAAGTGACGCTGCAATCTTTGACTTCAATGTTGTTCACAGCGAAATCTGAAATGGTATTTCCTACCTCTGCTGCCAGCAGGCCGATAGTTCCATTTGCGGTCACATCCCAATTTTCAAGCTTCAGGTTCTGAATGGTAAACGACTTATCCCCGCCGGATGCTGCGGAAGATACCATACGGAACAGTCCGCCGTTTAATGTGTCGTCGGCCGCCAGTGTCGCCGTGTTATTAATCACCAAACCGGTAATTGTATGGTTATTTCCTTCATATTTCGTAAGGTAACTGGTCTTCACACTGAAGAAAGTTCCCGTATCAGGTGCAGTTCCGCTTATACCCTGACAAAATGTAATTTTCTTTTCTTCCCCTGCCTTGGCATAATAATCAGTCCAGTTCAGATTTTCTGTCTGCACCGCCTCTGTCACCAGTACCTTGCCGACCGTAGCCAGTTCATACAGATTGGAAATCTGCTGATCCAGATTTTCGATATGACGAAATGCTTTAATTTCGGCCGTCACCGTATGTTCTGTTCCACCTGTTCCGCCTACAGCTGTTCTGCTGGTTCCATCCCCGAACAGGCTGTTGGTTGTTTCCGAGTTATAGGATTCGATCAGAATTCCCAGTGCATCGCTGTTGGTATACTTCACGGAAATGTTCAGATCTTCCCCCGGAATCAGTTGCGCTCCTTCCGCAGCACCTTTCTCAAACAGATCCGCGAAGTGCATGTTCTCTTTCGTAATGTCATCCAGCGTCAGGACGTATTGCAGCACATCCTGCCCACCATCATCCACGGTTTTCACACCGGTCCACCATGCCGCATGGCTTATCGGCAGGGAAGGCGAGTCGGCAGTACCGCCCAGTTCGAACTCCAGCTCACGCTTGTTTCCACTGAACAGCCCGGTGATTGTCACCTTCATCGTCGTATGATATGCATTGCCTTCTGCATTCTTCTTGAAGTAATTCGGATCGGTGATGACCACTTCCAGGGTTTCACCATTATTTACATCAATCGTAGGTTCCTCCAGCAGGGTTCCGGCCTCCTTCATGGCCGCCGCACCGCCGTAGTAGCCGATGATGCCGCCGCTGTACCCACGGCGCACCTGCCGGGCATCGGTGTCGCTGCCCCGGCCGCGGGATGTATTCAATGCCGCCACATCCGTATACGTCAGGCTGTTTTTCGATTCCGTGTAGAACACGCTGTACACGGTGGCCGTTTTCGGGTTATATTCAATCACATACTTGCCGCCCGACCGCAGCGTTTCTTCCGTCGCACCAAAAGGAAGCATATACTTCAATATGCTTCCGTCAAGAGTTACAGTATTCACGCCGCCCGGGAGAGGATTGTACACGACATAACAATACTCACCCGATGTCCAGGTCAGATCGGCAGGAAAGTCCGAAGGCTTGTCCGTATCTGCAATCGCAGCCCCCAGCCCCGTTATCTCTGAAGACGTGACAGAACCGCCGGGAGAACATGCTTTGCGGTATCGCCCCAGCTCCCCGCTAAGCTCAGATGACGTCAGATGGTTCTGCGCCGCCAGAAAAATCTGCTTGGCGTTGTTATCCATCTCCATCCCCTTCAGCACCTTCTGATAGTGCCCCACGCCGACGATGGCAAGGGCCATGAGAATCGCAAGAATGGCCAGCGTCATCAGCATTTCCGCCATGGAAAAACCCTTCGTGTTATTCAGTTTATGTGAGGTCCTCCGGAGTTTGTGCTTCATTTTTTGCTTCTTCCAATCCAAGCGTTGAGCTTGCCTCATACATCGTTTCATAGAATGTGACCTGCAGACTGGCATTTACGCCGCCGGTTTCGTTGCCGGAACTGATGGAAAGGGTCCGAATCAGGCACCGATACTTGCAGTCATGTAATTTCTGGATAATGGCTTCCGCCTTGGCATAGCTGGAAGCCGAAAAAGTGATGCTGATATCCCTGCGGACCGCATCTCCGTCCCGCACGGCTTTGCCGAATTCAAAATGATACTCCTGCGCTCCGTCGAAAATGTCGTTGAGCTCGCGGATGGTGCTTTTGATATTGTTATAGGTCGGAACCAGGCTGCCGCTCTCCTTCAGAATCGCCATTTCCTGCTCCATGGACTGGATCTGCATGGCTTTCTGCTGCTCCATCATCAGCTCGAGCTCAAGCTCCGACGTATCGTACCGCTGGATGTTCTCTTCCACATTTTTCACCACGATCTCGTAGTAAAACACCGCCAGCATAACGAAGCAGAGCACCAGCAGAAGGATCTTTTCCCGCGTTGTAAATTCACGATGCATCATGGCTGCTCCCCTCCGTTTCCGTCATCTGCGTTTGTGTCATCTCCGTTTCCGGCATCCGTGCTTCCGTCAGCAGACCCGTTGTCCGTGTTCTCAGATGCAGCACTCTCCCAATAACTGTCATTAAAGTAAATGGTCAGGACCGCCTGTACCACCCGATTGGAATCTCGGTTGGTTCCCGCCGTGGACACGGTCACATAGGAAACCACATCCTCGTCTTCCAGATCCGCCACCATGGCCGCCACCGTCTTCAGGCCAATCTCATTGATGGTCAGACTGGCCGCATTTTCGGCAATCTCGATGGTCTCTACCTTGGCACGGCGAACCACATGCTTGTCGATAATCTTCATCATTTCCATCCGGTCACGCTCCGCACGCTCTGCGTCGTTCAGATAGCCGTTTCCGTAATGGCTGTATTCCTCTCTGACTTTTTCGTAATCCTGGTTGGCTTCCTGCAGCTGGGCAATCTGATTCTGCATAGTCATATAAGCCGTCTCCGCCTCATAGGCCTCCACCAGCTTGTCCACCACCATGAACTTGACGAAAATCGCCAGCAGCACCAGGAAAATCACAAACAACAGAATCTGCACACCCGGCTTGCTGCGAGTCTTCGCTTTCTCAACCAGATTCAGGGAGGTTTTTTCAGGATATTTTG
>JBJESY010000025.1:0-5330 GCA_051883035.1 Anaerovoracaceae bacterium
CGGATTAGGGACTTTCACCCATTAGAACGTGCGCCCGCCGGGCGCACTGCAAAAAGGCCGCACCCGAAAGGTGCGGCCTGGATTTTTCCAAACACAAAACTTCGCCTGGATCTACCTTCTCTTTTCACGGTCTCGCCGGTTTCGCATTTCATCTTCCCGCCGGCCGCAGCCGCATCGGTCAGAAGCACATATTTTGCAGATTCCAGAGTTTTTCAGCACCTTTCACGCAGAGCGCCCCGGTTCCGGGCGGTCTTAATGTCAGAATTGATATAGATATTATATTCCCATTTCTGCCGCAGGTCAAACGATTTCTTATCGGTGGTCGCCTGATCACATGCGCTTTGGTTGCCTGATCACAAATCCGATTTGGTCGTCTGATTCTCTGTTCCTCGTTCCTCCATCTGCTCATACAGTGTCTTCCGCACGGAAGGTTTCCTCTCCCAGGTTTTGATGGTCTGCTCCTTCAGGAACTGAACAAACCCATCGATTCGTCCGGTTTTATCGAAAGTTGCCAGTGCAAGATAATACGTCCTTTTATCCTCATTGAACAGGATGGTCGGCGGATAATGGTGTGTCATCAGATAGTAGTTCAGCAGTGTTCTGCCCACGCGGCCGTTTCCATCCGCAAATGGGTGGATCGCTTCAAAATTCAGATGCAGATAAGCCGCTGCCGTTAAGATATCTTCTCCCTGATATGCGTTTACTTCGTCACACAGTGCCGTGATCTCATCCGGCACATCCTGCGGCAGGCTTCCCACATTATCCCCTGTAACATAGTCATGAAGCTTGAACTCGCCCGGCCGCTCGCCTTTCCCATAGCGTACTTCATCATAACAGCCCCGCATCAGCATTTTATGCATTTTCTTGATCAGTTCCAGACTCAGTTCCCGTTTTTCCACCAGATAAACACAGAGTTTTTCAAAAGCATTTTTTTGATTCTCGATTTCCAGAAGAGACCGCATATTTCCGGTGAAATTGATCACTTTGCCATTTTCGAAAATCTCCCTTGTATCGTGATACGTGATTTCCGGATTTTCGATGACATTGGAGTGATAGGCAAACAGAATACGAAAATTATCCAGTGCAGTTTTCACATCTTCCACCGTATTCCATTCCCTGTCCTGCCACTGTTCCACAATCTGTCTGTACGTTTCACTCATCGCTGCAGCTCCCTCCGTTTCAATCTGAAAATATTATACCATGAACAAACGAATTGCAGGAATAATATTTTGCTTTTTTATGAACATCAGAACTGCCGGTTTGTCATTCTGGAAGGTATTATGAAAGCCGAATGGTACCAGCCATTATTCACCTTCGCCCGTGAACTCTTCGGTGACCAGATCATCGCCAGAATTCTGGATAACCTTGGTCTGCGACTTACTATAACCTGGTCAAACACCTGGCTGAGCACCCATCACCCATACTTATCGGTCAAAAAAATGCCAAAAGGGTCGGGTGTGATTCCAATCAGCACGCAGAAAATCTTTGAAAAACAAGAAAAATGGCCGGAAATTGCTGAAAATCATCAAAAATCCTCTGATTTTCAGTCAACTTTCCGGCCATCACACATACCTTTTTGCAAAAAGACCTTCGATAAGTATGTGTTGCTTTTCATTCGTCAGGTCAGCCATTCTTTCCTGCTGCCTTTTTCTGGTGCAGCCTGCGCAGATCCTCCACTTCGTCGCACACCGGACTCATGGAGCAGCTGCCGCAGTCCATCTCGATCCCCTCAAACATGGTGTTGAGGGCGGCGGTGATCTCCCGCACCCGTTCCGCAGCCGGCATCAGCTGACGGTACAGCGAACTGTCGCCGGAAATCAGCACCACCGCCGCATCCTTTACCCGCGGGATGTTTCGAAAATGCGCATAGATTGTCCGCGCCAGAATCTCCAGGTCAAATCCGTCTGCAATCGCTTTCTTTCCTACCCGCAGATTCAGCAGATACTGCCGGCTGGAGGACCGTACCATGACGTCCCGCAGCTGCAGGCGCAGATCCGCCAGCTGAACACGCTGCTGGAAATCATAAATCTCATCCTCCGGAATCTCTTCCGTCTGGAGAAATACAATCTTTCCGAAGGACTGATGCCCCGCCGGAATTATCTGCCCGCCAGTTCGGTCACCATGCATTCCCCCGGTCCGTCCACTGTTCGCCTTACCAGTCATACCAATCAGATGAACCCCCTCTACCGGCAGCCTTGCCGAAGTGCTGAGGATCAGATTGATGCTTTCCTTCGGATAGCCGCCCAGCTCTGCGGCGGTGTCCCGCTCCATGATGAACGGATTCCGGTCTGCCGCCGGCCACAACGGGCCTTCCAGCTGTATGTTCCCGCCGGCCAGACTCCTGTCCCGACCTTTCAGCCGCATGTCCTCTTCCGTCGGAATATTTTCCCCGTCCAGCTGCACGTCCTCTTCCGGCGGAATATTTTCACCGTCCAGTCGCATGTTCCCGCCGTCCGGCATAGTCTCTCTACCGTCCGGCCGCAAGTCATTTCCACCCAGCGCAGGCCGCAGCAGCGCTGTGGCCTGCTGGACATATGTATCGAACAGCCTCATAGCTTTCTATCCCGTTCCATATTGTCATAGTGCCGGGTCATGGCAGGAAAGATGGCCTTCACCAGCTTGGTATCCAGATTGAACCAGTAGATCCCGAAGGTGATTACGAAAAATGCGAGAATGATAATCGCCACAATCATAAGAACTTTCATCTTCCACACCTCCAGCCATCAGGCTCTGCCGCCATGGGCGGCGAAACCTTTCCAGGCTTTCTCTCCGTTTCCTGCTCCGGCCCCATGACCGGCCTGGTCTACGGCTGCGACCAGACCCTTCTGCCGGGCAAACTCTGCAGCACCCAGAGCACCCATCAGCTGCGGATCGGTGGAAAGCTCTGCCACCTTGATTTTCAGCACTTTCTCGATGGCCTGCTTCAGGCCGGCATTCTTCGCACAGCCGCCGGTCAGAGTGATCTTTCCGTCGGTTCCCGCCTTCTTGGCCATGACGAAGCACCGCTTGGCGATGGCCATCTGCAGACCGGCCGCAATCTCATCCTGGGGCTTTCCTTCGCCCACCAGAGAGATTACCTCCGACTCGGCGAAGACCGTGCACTGGGCCGTGATCGGAATCACATTCTTCGCCGACAGGGACAGATTCGAAAAGTCCTCCAGGGACATTTCGAAGGCCCGGGCCATGGCTTCATAGAACTTTCCGGTACCGGCAGCGCACTTGTCATTCATGGCGAAGTTCTTTACCGTACCGTCTTTGTCCACTGCGATACCCTTTACGTCCTGCCCGCCGATATCGATGATGCCGGTCACCGTGGGATCCGTCACATGGACTCCCATGGCATGGCAGCTGATCTCGGAAATATTTTCATCGGCGAAAGGCACCTTGTTTCTGCCGTAGCCGGTTCCCACCAGATACGTCAGACCTTCCGCATTTTCCAGACCGTCCACCCCGGCGATTGCAGCAGCCAAGGCCTCCGTTGCCGTCTGGACCGGATTGATTTTGCTCCGTACTGTGGCGTGGCCGCAGATGGCCCCCGCTTCATCTAAAATCACGCATTTGCCGTAGGTCGAGCCTACATCGCATCCGCCAAAATATTGTTTCATCTCTTTCTCCTTCCTCCCGGACCTTACCGTCCAGCAGCTTCTCCCGTCTACCGGTTTCCGAATTCACCTGTCCGGCGGCTTCTCCCGCCTTCTCATGTCCAGCGAACCCTACCGTCCGGCGGTTTCTCTGCCCGGTGCGTCTGTGTTCCCGCCGCCTACCAGGCTTCGCTGTCATCGAAATCCACCAGATCCCCATCCAGCGGTGTTTCGCCCATAACCGTCTGCATATACTGATTGACCTGATCCCGCATGGTTCTGCGGCTGATGGTGGTCGGATCCATCAGATCCTGCTCCACCCAAACCATCTGGATACCGCGCTCACGGGCCTGCTCCTCGAAGGCGCCCTTCAGCGCCGCCACGCCTTTGCAGGAAATCTGGTCGAACATGACGATCAGGTCGGCACGGTATTCCTCCACCTTTGCCCAAAGGTCGTTCATGATCACTTCCCAGCCGCCCTTGGTGTGGACACGCATGGTGGAACCCTGCACCATCTTCGCCAGGCCGTACAGCATGGACTCTCTGGTGGAGGTGTCGATAATCTGGGTTCCCTGCAGGTCGATCATGTCGCAGACCACCTGCACTCCCCAGCACTCGGCGATCCATGCATTGAAGTGGGCATACATGTTCGCCGGCGTGTTCCAGACCACGGCCCGGTGGCGCACCTCCTTCGGATACTGGAACGGTGCCCGGCCCTCTTCAAACGGCTTGCGCAGGATCGCGTTGACCTTCCGGTCATTTGCGAGAACGGTCGGATTGGCACATCCGAACTCATAGCTGAAGATCCGGTAGATCCAGGAGCCTCCGCCGATGAACGGCGGCGTATCGGTCCGGTTCAGTTCCCACTTTTCCATCTTCAGCCGACTCTGCTCGTTGACCCGCTCGCAGGCCTCCTTCAGCTTATCCCAGTCACATTTTTCACCGGTCTGCTCCTCGAGGAAGGCGATGCATGCCTTCATTTCCTCTACGGCATACTCCTGGGTATCCTCCCGGGTCCACCGCAGCGGAATATTCAGCGGGAAGGTGGGCAGATTGAAGCGGCGGTCCTGCATGGTGGTGGTCATGATACTGCCGTCACACGGCATGTTGCAGGAAATGAAGCAGCAGCCCACCTTCGGGAAATCATCCTCGATGGCGATGCCGGCCTCCAGCGACGGCAGCGGGCACACATCGGCAGGCAGACCGTAACTTTCCGACGCCTCGATATAATGCACCGGGCTGTGCTGATTGATCAGCGACGGCAGATAGGCCGGAATGGCCTGGGCCAGTATAGTCACATGGTCGCTGAATCCGGCTGTGACCAGCTTCGGGATCAGCTCATCCATGTAGATGATCTTTTTGGAGTTGGGATTGCCCGGCCGCAGATGCTCGTCGGCCACCAGCGTCTTTTCCAGATCTTTGGTCACCACGTCCGCCACGGTGTTCAGGTTCATGCGGCAGGCCCGCAGTCCCTCACCGCCCATGCGTCCCGTCAGCCGGTCGAAGAAGGACGGCACCGTCAGATAGCTGAGCATCCACCGGTAGCGGAACACCGCCCGTACATTGAGCACCGGATGCCGCAGTGCCCATTTGATCAGAATCCCCCACAGCTTCAGCCACTGACCGTAATCATAGAGGGTATCCTTCAGCCCGCGCCACTGACGATGGCGTGCGATCCCTGTTTTGTCTTTTTCCAGTCTCACTGTGCGCCGCCTCCTTGCTGCTTTATCTGCTGTTTCTGAATCTTCT
>JBJESY010000026.1:0-5313 GCA_051883035.1 Anaerovoracaceae bacterium
TCCACTTTAAATGTTTTTATCTTCATGCTTCTTATCCTCCTTCTGCAGACCGAATCTGACTTTACTTCTCTTCTGTCTATTATACGCCCTGCTGCAGACGGATGGGTTGGGGATTTCCCCAATTCTGCAGTTCTTTTTTGGAAAAAACACAGGAGAAGGATTGACCTGAACCATGGCTGCTGTTATAATATATAAAAACAGACCGATTGGTCTGTTTTTATATATGTGAAAGGAGCTTGTCATGAAGCGGGAAGAAAAAAACGCATTATCCCGGCAGCGGATTCTGGATGCCGCCATGGAAGATTTTTCCCAGAAGGGATATGAAGGTGCTTCTCTCAGCACGGTCTTCGCGGAACGTGGGATATCCAAGGGCGTTGTCTATCATCACTTTAAAGATAAGGATACGCTGTATCTGCTGTGTGTGGAAATCTGCTTTTCCTCTTTGACCGAGGCTCTCTCCCGGACTGCCGAAACCCTCTGCGGAACCCCGGAGGAAATGCTGCAGATCTATTTTGATCAGAGACTCCGGTTCTTCGCCGACCATCCGCAATATTACGGTATCTTTGCAGACGCCGTCTTTCATGCGCCGGCTGCCCTGGCCGATGAAATTGCTTCGCGGAGAGCAGCGTTTGATGCGCTGAATCTGTCGGTTCTGACTTCCATTCTGCGTGCGCAGCCCCTTCGGGAAGGCCTGGATGTGGAATCCATCGTAGAAGATTTTCATTTATATATGGATTTCTTCAACCTCCGATTTGGTTCGGATTTTCTGTCCACGGACCGTCCGGCAGAAGCGCTCCTTCAGAAACATGAAGAAAGGTGTCACCGGCAGCTTTCCATTCTGCTGCACGGGGTATTGGGTGAAAACAGTGAAAAAGAATGATGCATCTCCATCGAAAGAAGCTTTGCTGTCCACGGCAGAGCCTTCCTCTGCCATTGTCAGTCTGGCAATCCCGGCCACCCTGGCCCTGCTTGCCAAGGCGGTCTATAACATCGTGGATACCGCCTATATCGGCATGCTGAACAGTGATGAAGCGTTGGCAGCGGTAGGTGTGACCCTGCCACTGCTGCTGATCATGGTATCTGTTGAGAATATTTTTGCGGCCGGTGCCGGTGTTCTGGCAGGCCGACAGCTGGGTGCCGGTCAGAAGGAGGAAGCCGGGCGAACGGTCACGACGATTTTCGGGTTCTCTCTTTTCGTCGGGATATTTCTATGCGCCATAGGAATTCTCTTCATGGAACCTCTGCTCCGGTCGTTCGGTGCTTCCGATGCCGTGCTGCCCCAGGCAAAGGACTACGCTTTCTGGATGTTCATCCCGGCCCTCTTTAATCTGCCTGCCCAGAGTATGAATTGTGCTGCCCGTGCGGAATCCTCTGTAAAGATTTCTTCCATCGCGGTCATCACCGGTGCAGCCCTCAATGTGCTGCTGGATCCGGTGTTCATGTTCCGCTGGTGGTGGATTTCGGCCGCTGGCTGTTGATTTCGCAGGTAATCCTGTATCCTGCCTTCGGTCTGTGCTATATGATGACCATTACCTTCCAGACCATCGGCGCCTCCGGGATCGGCCTGTTCCTGTCCACCATAAGGCAGGGGCTTTTCTATGTGCCTTGTATCCTGATACTTCCAAGGCTGTTTGTCTTCACCGGCATCTGCCTGGCGCAGCCTGTCGCGGATGTGCTGACCATTCTGATCTGTCTGGTGCTGATCCGTCCGATGAAGCGCATCGCATCGAAGAACATGAACCTGTAAACAAAAGCTTGTTACGCAGGCGGGGACAGTTTCTTTCAACGGTTGTATGGAATCCGGATTTTCAAACTCTCATTCAACATTCTGGATCCGCTGAGAGAAAATCTCGTCCCCCGGTTGAATAAAACTGCAGAATATAAAGGCTCATACAACGAAAAATGGATTTTCATCACATTCCGTTGTATGAGCCGTCGATTTTTTAAAATAGAATCAACATTCAGCCGAAAAAACCAATCCTTTTTCGGCTGTTTTTTCCCTTAAGTTGAATGAAATTCCAAATCCGGCAGTTTCATTCAACGTCCGCTGTGAGTTACAGCGCTCTGCAGCAGCCGGGCGATCCGCACCGCGGCAGAGAATTCTTCATATAGTTCTGTATCGGTTCTGTTTTCCATGCCTGTCAGTTCCCGTACCTTCGCAAGGCGATACCGAATGGTATTCTGATGACATCTGCAGTCGCAGGCTGTAGCTGCCACATCTCCGCCATGGGCCACATATGCGGTCACGGTTTCCATCAGTTCATCCCTGCCGTACAGCGGCTCCAGAATTTCACTGCTGTACGCCGCCAGTGCCGGCTCCTTCTGCAGCGGGATCAAAATGCGGAAGATTCCGATCTTATCATAGCTGCCGTAATTGCAATCCATTGCCATGCCTGCAGCATAAGTCTGCCAGCTTTCCCGCAGGCACCGGTCCAGTCGGCTGCGGGACGGATGCAGCCCGCTGCGCGAAATGACCGAATTTTCCTCTGACAGCCCCAGCCCTTCCAGTACTTCCTTTTCAATCAGGGTGAAAGCATCTTTCGAATTCCGGCTGCTGGTCAGAAGCAGGAACAGTCCCTTTTCATACCGGCACAGCATCGCCTTCTGCCGCAGGCTTTTGTTCAGATAGTAGCTGTGAAACAGCCGCTCCAGTTCCAGAGGATGGTCCTTCTTTGGTGATACATAGATGCCTCTGCTGTATTCCTTAAACAGAAGGGATAAGCCTTTCCCCGTTTCTGTCACCTGTTCCTCCGTCAGCCGGCCGTCAATCATACGACGGATGCTGTCCGCCGATAAGATCCGGGTGTCATCCTGCTGCACCGCATCCATAATCTCAAAGATGATGTCTTCGAAATAGATGTCCTGGCCGAACACGAAAAGAGGAAAATCATGGGCATCACAAAACTCTGCCACCTCCGGGGGCAGTGTCTCAAAGATGACATTCTTATATGCAAATCCGCTGGTATTCTGCCGGTACAGGCTCTTTACCGCCTCCAGAATCCGTTCTTCATCGTCCATGGCGAAAAGCAGGCTGGAGATCACGAAGCTGTCTGCCGCGAAAGCAAGCTCCCGATTCATATGAATGTTTCTGGCGAATTCGTAGTCTGCAATTCCGGCAGAACAGACAGGGCGATCCAGGCCTCCTTCGCCTGAAATCAGCTTCATGCCCTGCATGCAGCGAAGATGCATGAGATTTCTTAAGGTCAGTGCCATAGTCTTATGCGATTTCCAGTGCGATCTCCATCATAGCGGTGAAGGTCTGCTGCCGTTCTTCCGCGGTAGTTTCTTCTCCGGTAAATGGATTATCGGAAATGGTGCAGATTGCCAGTGCATTCTTCCCGGCTCTTGCTGCATTCATATACAGCGCCGCTGCTTCCATTTCAACGGCCAGAACGCCCATCTTCTGCCACTTTCCCAGCGGCATGCTGTCATCATAGAAGCAGTCGGAGGAGTAAAGATTTCCCACCTTTGGCTCGATGCCCAGCTTGTGAGCCGCTTCCACAGCACTGCTCAGCAGCTTATAGGAACAGATCGGTGCGTAATGTCCCGGCAGCTGGAATTGATCCTGGAAGTTTGAATTGGTGCAGGCTCCCATGCCAAATACCACATCCCGGACTTTCAGGGACGGATCGACCACGCCGGCCGTTCCCACCCGGATGATATTATCCACATCATAAAAATGAAACAGTTCGTAGGAATAGATTCCGATGGACGGCATTCCCATACCCGATGCCATCACGGAAACCTTCTTTCCTTTATAGGCGCCGGTATAGCCCTGAATCCCCCGCACGTTATTTACCAGTACGGCATCTTCCAGAAACGTCTCGGCGATGAATTTGGCCCGGAGCGGATCTCCCGGCATCAGTACCGTTTTCGCAAAATCCCCTGGTCCAGCGGAAATATGAGGTGTAGGTGTGCTCATTTTCATTCTCCTTTCGTATCGTCACTCATGTCAACTTTCTTATCAATCAGATGGTAGCTGCAGCCTTCGAATACGGTATCGAAGCGGCAAATTCCCATATATTCACAGTAAGTGCATGCGGACCGGTCCTTCGTCTTCATCGGGTGAATTTCCAGATTGCCCTCCGTCAGGCTGCGGCAGATTTCGACGGTTTTTTCTGCCACGGCATCCCGAAGGTCACGAAATTCATCCTCGCTGATGAGGGTTCCTTTCCCGGTCTCGCTGATTTTTTCCTTTCCTGCCCGCAGGGGCACGATGTCGGAAAATCCGCTGAAATCACCGGCGATGTTCTGGATGACCTGGGGATCATCCACCATCACCCCGTTCAGCTTGAAGTTCTTTCGGATTTCTCTGGCCAGTTCCTCGCTGTCCCATTCCTTTCCCGTGGCGTCGGCCATGGGCTCCGAAATACGGAAGTAAAATACCCCAGCCGGTTTTCTGTTTTCCTCGCAGGCAGCCTGCAGATACAGCATCAGCTGCAGACGGTAGCCGGCTTTGGCTTCTTCCATGTCGAAGCTTTCCTTTCCCGTCTTGTAGTCGATGATCTTCACCCGGTCGCCCGGCAGATAATCCACCCGGTCGATCTTTCCTTCGATATATACGGTCTCATCGCCGGCGGTAACCGTCACCGGCGGAATCTGGCCGCCTCTGCGGAACGGGACTTCAAACTGGCTTTTTTCAATCTGACCGGCCCGGACTTGCTCCACCACAGTCCAGCAGACCTTCTCGCAGATATCATAGATCCTGCTGCTGCGGTAGGATTCTTCCTTTCCCACGTGGAACAGGCCTTCCCGGTACTGCTCCATCTGCCGCCGGGCCGTTTCCCGCACCAGCTTCCCGCATTCCTGCCGGGTGATGGTCATCCACGGTGACAGGGGATGGGTCACATCCAGATCCGGCACCGTCAGTGTCCTGGTCAGGGTCATGAGACATTCGTGATAAATGTCTCCGATTTCTCTGGGTGCCACCTGAAAAATCCGGCGTTCCTCCGGCCGCAGCCCGTAGGCCACGAAATGGGAAAACGGGCATCTTGAGAATTTCTCCAGCCTGGATGGACTGAGGGAATAGGCGGCCTCCGGATTTTTCAGAAACAGCTGTCGCGCTGCTTCCTTCCCGAGACTGTTCTGATGATTGGTGAAAGCCAGGCCTTCCCGCACCGGTTCCAGCACCGACGGCTGGTTCTCCTGATACCAGGCAAGGGTTTCTTTCCACTCTGCCGGCACTTCCAACCGTTCCCCGGCCGTTTCCCCCGGCCCTCTGGCCGGGGCTGCATCCTGCAGTGCCTCCGTCATGTGGCGCAGACTGCTGACACCACCGTGAATCAGCGGCAATCCGTTTTCACCGTTCAGCAC
>JBJESY010000027.1:0-5302 GCA_051883035.1 Anaerovoracaceae bacterium
GACAGATTATCGTTCAGGGACCGTTACTGTTAGACGCTGCAAATCAGCTTGGAGCCAACTCCATTGACGTTATCAACGCCTTCGTATACGGCGACGAATGCACCAACCTGCTGCAGCCGCTGTACCTGATCCCGATGCTCGCAGTAGTAAACATGAAGCTGAAGGATGCTTGGGGTATGTGCGCATTCATCTGCCTGTTCTGGTTCATCGTTGTAACTATCGGTTACCTGGTTGTACCTGGACTGGTACCGATGGCAGGAGTATAAGGTATCGCCATGACCTGGGGAATCAGTTTCATGTACTACCATTGCCCGGTATGCGGCATGAAATTCAAATATGGGCTTGACCTGATCTCTGAATTCGGAGAGGAATTCGGCAAATGCCCGAAGTGCCATGTGGACGGCGTCTACGAAAAGGACGGCGCCCGGACACTGGACGATTATGACTATACGGAAGTCGAGTAGGAGGCCGCAGCGGCCGGTCGACCGCAAGGTCGGTCAGTCGCAGAAGGTCGCAAGGCCGGTCGGTGCGTGAAGGTCGCAAGGTCGGTCGGCGCGTGAAGGTCGCAAGGCCGGATGGCCGGATCACCGGCGCGGTTCTGCTCTATCCGTACTGAAATTGCCAGCTTATCTCACCTACATTTCATATTAAAAAGAGCGATAGCCCCGAACGGTGCAGTTGTACCGGGCGGGGCTGTTGTTCATAGTGAAAGGAGAAGAAAACCATGATGAAGAACTTAAAAGGCAAAAATGCCGTAGTGACCGGTGCAGCCAAGGGCATCACCATCCACAACTGGGCCACCGACTACACCATCGAGGAAATCGACAAGGTCTTCGACCTGGACATTCGCGGCTACTACCTTTGCGCCCGGACCGCCGCCCGATACATGAAGCAGCAGGGAAAGGGAAGCATCGTCATGATTTCTTCCGCCAACTCGGTCATTTACCACTCCAAGCGTTCTTTGTATAACGTCTCAAAATCCGCAACCGCAGGGATGGCGGGTACTCTGGGTGTAGAACTGGCACGCTTTGGGATTCGTGTCAACTCCGTGGGGCCCGGCTATGTGGCAACCGACCTGGTAAAGCAGGGGGTCGAAAACGGGACCATCAAGATGGACAAGAACTTCCAGGTGATCCCGGACAAGCGGTTCATCGAAGTGGAGGAGATCGCCTCCGTGGTAGCCTTCCTGTCATCGGACGAAGCCAGCGCCATCAACGGGCAGAACATCCTGGCCGACCTGGGCTGGTCCAAGAATGCCCTGCCGGAAGATACGGATATGGAATAGCCGCTGATGCTATTGCATGCTGAAACGGAGAAGAGCGAAGGAATATTATCTGGCTGAATGGACTATAATATTTTTGAAAGAGCGAGATTGACAAATACAGAAAGACAAGGTATAATAGCTGTAATACGTATAACACGTGTATGAAAGGGGCGTGGGGTATGCCGCTTAAGCCAAGTGAAATGGAACGAGTTCTTTTCGAAGATGGATGGGTACTCTATGCACAGAAGGGAAGCCATAGACAATATAAGCATCCACAGAAAAAAGGGAAGGTAACAATCCCTTTTCATAAAGGGAAAGAAATAAATCCCGTAACAGAGAAAAGTATACGTAGACAGGCGGGAATTGAGTAATCTTGTATGATTTTATTGAAGAAAGGATCGGTTATATGAAACTGTATTATCCTGCAGTTTTTATCAAACATGTAGATGGCTATACTGTTGAATTTCCAGATTTGCCGGGATGTATAACACAGGGAGACACACTTGAAGAGGCCTTTGAAATGGCTGAAGATGCGGCTTGTGGTTGGATTTTAACCTCAATTGAGGATGATGAAGAGATCCCGAAGCCTACACCAATGAATCGATTGACCGCAGAAGATGGATTTGTAAGCTATGTAGCAATGGATATTGACGAATATGCAAAGCAATATAGCACAAAATCAGTAAAAAAGACTTTAACGATTCCTGAGTGGTTAAATCGTTTAGCTGAAAAAGCAGAAATTAATTTTTCTCAAGAATTGCAACATGCATTAAAGAAGAAATTAGGTTTGACGCCAACTGTTTCGCAAGGGGAAATGACAACGATAATAGCTGACTCGGATTCTTTAGCCTCACTGATTTCTGTCATTTCTGAAACGTTTAGCCAGACTGGTGATAAGATTACAATGACTGCATTTACAACAAATGAAGTCATGCCATATCAAAATCATGCATACGTAAATTAAGCATAGAGGAGCGTTATTATGGAAGGGTTAAAACTCTTAGATGTAAAAATCGAAAAAATAACTTTTGTTAATGATATTTTCATTCCGGATGTAAAAGGACAAGTGAATATAGAAATTGGAACGAAAGTATCATCCAAGGTTAGTTATAATTTGCAGGAAAAGAAATGTAAATGTACAACTACAGTAGAATTAGAACCCATAAATTATGATGTTAATTTTAAGCTTGAAATGTCTGTTGTTGGAGTTTTTGATGTAGGTGAAAATAAAGATAATAAACAAATTCATGTAGAGGTGTGCAAAAAATTATTCCCGCATGTACAAAGCAGAGTGGCTTCTTTTATGACTTTCGCTGGAATGCCTAACTTTACGATTGAAGAGCCTCCAATCGATGTCGAAGATGTCAGAATAAGTGAATGATCAACGGTGCGGTCACAAAATACCGATGTCTTTCAGTATGATAGAATGCAGCAAAATCAGTATAATTAGTATAAGAATAGAGGTGCCGCCTGGCACCTCGATTTATTTTTTGTTATACTGCCTTCTCACCGGCATCGTTCTTTTCACCGGCATCTGGTTTGTCAGCGTGGGATTTCCCATTGGTGTCTGTTTTCCGGTTGGTCTTCAGATAGAAGATGATGCCCAGCACGCACCAGATCAGCAGACAGATCCGGGATTCCGGTGCCAGATAGGACGGCATGCCCGGAATCAGCAGCAGTCCGACGAAGACCACCGCGAAGAAGGCACCCACCAGAGACAGGACCTTCAGCACCGGTTTGTGATCCTGCGGGTTGGCCTGCAGGGTGCGGAAGGAGGACAGGCAGGTGTAGCCGTAGCCGATGGCTGCACCGATGGAGGACATATCCACCACCCAGCCCAGCACTTCCCGGCCGAACCACGGTGCCGTCAGGGAGATCACCATGACAAACAGGATGGCGTTCTTCGGCGTTTTGTGCTTTTCGTCGATTTTGCCGAACCAGGCCGGCAGCGCGTTTTCACGGGCCATGGAATACAGCAGGCGGCTGGTGGCCATGTAGAAGCCGATGATCCCCGACAGCACCGCACAGATCAGTGCGATCCCCAGGAAAATCAGACCCGGCTTGCCCATGATCAGTTCCACCGCTTCACCGGTCGGCCAGTCATAGTTCTGCTCCAGCAGGCTTTCCCACGGCATGACGGACGCCGTGATCAGATTCAGGATCACATAGACCGCACCGCCGAACAGGATGGCGAAGATCATGATGAAATTCACTTTTTTCGTGGAAAAGTTAAATTCCTCCGCAGCCTGGGGGATGGAGTCGAATCCCACGAAGGCCCACGGCGCTACGGCCACGATGGCAGCCACCGAAGCGAAGGAGGAGCTGCCTTGCGGATAGGCCGGTGCCAGATTGGCAGCCTGTGCGTGAGGACTGCAGAGGGCGGCGATTCCCAGAATCACTACCGATGCGGCCAATGACAGGGCCATGACGGTCTGCAGCCAACCGGCCACGCTGATGCCGCGAATGGAAAGAAAGGCAAACAGAATCAGCGCAAAGGATGCCAGCAGGATTTCACCGATGTAAATGTCCCAGCCGGCCACCGAATAAAGATAGCCGAACTCCAGCAGGCCGCCCAGCAGCTTCCGGCTCACCAGACCCAGTGCCGTGGCATTCAGCGGCACGATGGCCAGGTAGGAAAGCCCCAGAAACCAGCCGCACAGATAGGCATGCTTCCGTCCGAAGGTTTTTTCAGTAAAGGTGTATTCACCGCCTGCGATGGGATACTTCTGGATCATGTATCCGTAGTTCAGAGCGATGGTGATCATGATCAGAGCCGCGATGGACATGCCGATCAGCGTCCCCAACGTACCGGCCTTCGGCAGGAAGGTGGTGCCGGGCATGACGAAAGCACCCCAGCCGATGATGCTGCCCAGCGCAAGGGACCAGACATTCAGCGGATTCAGCTTTCGTTCAAGGGTCAGTTCTTTTGACATAAAGACCTCCCGTGTTTATTTCGCTTATTTCGGGCTTCCGGCATGCCGGAGCCTTTTCTTATTCTGCGCCGGCAGATTCGGACAGCGGTTGACGCTGGTCGGATCCACCACTTCCATATTTTTCTTGAAGAATTTGATTTCTGTCAGATTCGTACATCCGAAAAATGCATGCTTGCCGATGAAACGGATCTTTTTCGGCAGCTGGATTTTTTCCACCCTCTCATTATATTCAAATGCACCGGCTGCAATGCCTTCCACCGGTTTGCCGTTCAGCCGCGGCGGTACGGTGACTTCTTTTTCACGGCCCAGGTATCTGGTAATCACAACGTGATCGTAGAATTCCTGATAATCATAGTCCTTCGTCAGCCCATCTTTCGAGAAACCTTTCTGAAGACAGTAAGTATCCAGGACTTCCTCCGTCAGGTCACCGAAGATTGGGCCGGTGAGCACCTGGTGCATCCGCACGTCGCCGCCGAAGTTGGCTTCGATGATCTCGGCTTCGCCCTCGTCATCAATGGCGATATCCCAGGAGATCAGCTTCATGATCGGAATATCATAATGGGCTTTTTCTGCGGTTTGCAGCACACTGTCAAAACACGGAACCACCTTGAAATCGCCGGCCGCCAGGTCCACGCCGGACGGAAGCACCGTCACCCGTTCCCGCTTTACATTCAGCGCCCACGGGAAGGCCGTACCGTCCAGATTGACGCCGATGAGGCATCCGCCATGCTTGTAGTTATCCACGCGGACCTTCGGCGAGCCGACCTTTACCAATGCCGCCAGAGGAATGAACTGTCCGTCCAGCATCAGGGTCGTCAGACGCACCGTGTTTACAGTGCTGTCGTTGAGCCGGGCCATTTCCGGGTGCTGGTGGATGGCATCCTGGACCACGAACAGATTGCCTTTGTTTTCAAAAACCTCCGCCAGCTCCTCACGGGTCGCTTCGCGGAAAAACTCCACGCCCTTGCCGCCGGCCAGGCCACTTGGCTTCACCACGATCTCCCGCTCCTGCAGCCGCGCCAGTGTCAGATCCAGCGCCTCATCCCGGGTGATTTTTTCAAACCGGGTGTTGTACTAAATCCCTTCTACGCGACGCACGATGGTC